>CAIKZV010000089.1 GCA_903831925.1 uncultured Burkholderiales bacterium | reverse complement strand
GGAATGGGTGGAGTTGCCCAATACACTGGGCATGAGCCAGTACGCCGACAGCGGCGTGATGGGCAGCAAGCCCTATATCGCCACCGGTAAGTACATTCAGCGCATGAGCCCGCACTGCAAGGGCTGCCGCTACGACCCGGCACTGCGCGATGGCGACAGCGCGTGCCCGTTCACCACCCTGTACTGGGACTTCCTGATGCGCCATCAAGAATCCCTGGCTCGAAATCCGCGTATGACGCTGCAGGTCAAGAACGTGGCACGGCTGACCGACGCCCAGAAGCAGGCGGTCACCGAGCGTGCAGCGGCGATCCGCCGCGGTGAGGTGGGTGCGGCGCATGGATGAGACCTTTGGGCCCGGGTTCGAGCAGAGTTTTTGTCCCACCGTGGCAGCCGCGCAGGCCCGCATTGCCGCGGTAAGGCCAGCCGCCTACGCACGCACGCGCAACTCGCTCGATGGCGCGGTCAGCCAGCTGTCGCCGTACATCACCCATGGCTTCGTGACACTCGCCGACGTGCTGTCCGGCGTGGCCAGTCGCCATGCGCTGGATGTGCAGCACAAGTTCGTCTACGAGCTTGGCTGGCGGGAATACTTTCGCCATGTCTGGCAGCACCGCGGCGATGCCATCCTGCAATCGATGCGCGAAGGCCCGCTGCCGGACACAGCCTATGCTCGCGAACTGCCCCCCGACATCCGCCAGGCGTGCACCGGCGTGCCGGTGGTGGACGAGGCGGTGCGCACGCTCTACGCCACCGGCATGCTGCACAACCATGCCCGCATGTGGCTGGCCAGCTATGTGGTGCATGTGCGCAAGGTTCACTGGCGGTGTGGCGCCGACTGGCTTTATGGCCATCTGCTCGACGGCGATCTGGCCAGCAATCATCTCAGCTGGCAATGGGTGGCCGGCACCGGCAGCAACAAGCCGTATCTGTTCAATGCCGAGAATGTGGCCCGGTACGCTCCCGCGCCCTGGCACAGCCCGGGCAGCGTGATCGACGTGTCCTACGAGGCACTCGATCGCATGGCCCGCGAGCCTGCGTTACCGCCTCGCGTGGGCGAGCCGATCGTGCCGCCCGGCAGCCGGTCGCTGATGGAACCGCGCCTGGCAACCGCCCCTCCCGATGCGCTTGGCTGCATGGCGCCTGATGCGGCCTCGGTCGAAGGCCGCGAGGTCTGGCTGGTGCATCCCTGGTGTCTCTGCGAACTGCCTTCATCCCTGCCCGCCGACACCAAAGTCATCGGCCTGTTCCTGGCCGATTTTCACCGCGCCTGGCCATGGAACGAAGGGCGCTGGCACTTCGTCGGCACTCGCATGGCCGAGCTGGCCTCTCAGTGCTGGCACGGTGATGCCGCTGCCATCGGCGCTGCATTGAAGGGCGCAAGCAGGGTGCGCAGCATCGCCGAGCCCCACCTGGCGCCTTTCCTGGCACGCTGGGCCGAGTGCGAGACTGCGCCCGCGCTCTTTGCGCCGGTCGATCGGCGCTGCGATTCCTTCTCGCAATGGTGGCATCGCAGCTCGCGCGGACTGAACTCGGCCAGGGATCTTCTGGCCGTCAGTGCGGTGCCCGCCGCGCTGTCGCCCGCGCTGTCGCCCGCGCTGTCGCCCGATCAGTCCGGCGGTCGGTGATGGGCACGGCTGCGCTGGTCTGGTTCAAGCGAGATTTTCGGGTGCGCGACCACGCCCCCCTGACCGAGGCCATGCGCTGCGACCGCGCACTCGGTCTGGTGGTGATCGAACCGCAGTGGCTGGCGAGCCCGGAGTGTGACCCACGCCATGTCGGCTTTGCGCTCGACTGCATCGCCGAGCTGCAGCGCAGCCTGGCTGAATGTCAATTTCAGCTGCTGGTTCGCATCGGTTCAATGCCGCAGGTGCTTCACGCACTGCGGTGCGAGTTCGCATTCACCCATCTGTTCAGTCATGAAGAAACCGGCCCGGCCTGGACCTACGCCCGCGATCTGACGGTTGCCGAGTGGTGCCGCAGCCAAGGCGTGAATTGGACCGAATTGCCGCAGACAGGCGTGGTGCGCCGCTTGCGCTCGCGCAGCGGATGGGCCGGACGATGGGCCCAGCGCATGAATGACCTCGAGGCGCCTTCGATCGCGGCGGCTTGCGATCTCAGCGCGGCGAACGGGTTGAAGTCGTCGGCGCTTCCGAGTTTGCGCGAGCTGGGCTTGCCTGCCTTGAGCGCAGCCTCGCCGCCGGCCGGCGAGCGTGCCGCCTGGGCCACGCTTGAGAGTTTTCTGGACGGGCGGGGGCGTGACTATCGCAGCGCGATGTCCAGCCCGCTCAGCGCCACCGAAGGCTGCAGCCGGCTGAGCGCTCACCTGGCCTTCGGCACGATCTCGATGCGCTGTGTGCACCAGGCCACCGAAGCGCGCATCGCCAGCACGCCTGATCGAAGCCTGGCCTACGCATTGCGAGGCTTTGCCAGTCGCTTGCGCTGGCACTGTCACTTCATGCAAAAGCTGGAAGACGAGCCCGGTATCGAGGTGCGCAACATGGCACGCAGTGTCGATGGGCTGCGTGCCGGCGACGGCGTCCATGAGGGCGCGATCGACACTGAACGCCTGCAGGCCTGGTGCGAAGGCCGCACCGGCTTTCCGATGGTCGATGCCTGCATGCGCCAACTGCGCGCCACCGGCTGGTTGAACTTTCGCATGCGTGCGATGCTGGTCAGCTTTGCGGCCTACCACCTGTGGTTGCACTGGCGCGAGCCAGGGCTGTTTCTGGCGCGCCAGTTTCTCGACTTCGAGCCCGGCATCCACTGGAGCCAGATGCAGATGCAGTCGGGGACCACCGGGATCAACACGCTGCGCATCTATTCGCCGGCCAAGCAGGCTCTCGACCATGACCCGCATGGGCTTTACATTCGGCAGTGGGTGCCGGAGATCGGCACAGCGTCCTATCCGCGGCCAATCGTCGATGAACGCGCGGCAATCAACGCAGCAAAAGATCGCTTGTACGGCCTGCGCCGGACCGATGAGGCACACGCCGAGGCCAACGCCATCCAGCACAAGCATGGCTCACGAAAAAGTGGCCTGCCACCGACCACGCCCGCGAAACGCCGTCGCCGCGCCTCACCGGATAGCCAGGGCCAGCTGTTCTAGCCAAACGCCCTCAAACGAAGATCCTCGCGCAGGCGACGATTGAAGTGAATGTCGTCCGCTCAGCGCACCCGGACCGGCCCCGGCAACGCCAGCAGATCGCGATGCCCGATGGTGAGCGTCAGCATCCCGGTGGCCAGCTGCGCATGACGGCGCGCCGCCCAATCGGTGAACGCAAATGTGGCGCCAGGTTCGAGCTCGCACCCGACGGCGAGCGCCTCATCGATCATCTGCCCGAGCAATGCGGGATGTCCACCCGCGATCTGCCAATCGCTGCGGGCAGTTGCCACGGTAAAGCCGAGCCGATCAAGGCGCAGCGCCATCTCATCGACCGCGGCGGTGCCTAGCGCGGCGCCAAAGCCTTTGTCACTCATCTGGTGCTGCGCGAAGGCCTGGTGCAGTCGCCGATCGTCCGTCATGGCAGGCTGCCACCGGCGCTGGCCATCGACGCTGAGGGTCGCCAGAAACGGGCAAGGCGAGCGAGAGAGCAGATGGCACAGACGATCGATCCAGTCGAGTGAGACCAGGTCGAGAAAGGCGGTCGTGGTCAGGCCATCACAGTCCTGCAGCGCGAGCTGCTCGAGCGATGCCTGCAGGTCGAGATGCTGCGATCTGACCCGCCAGCGCGCAGGCCCCACGGTGAGCTCGATCGCACCTGAGGCATCTTCGCGGATGCCCCATCGGTGCGCCGCTGCCCATCGGGCGATCTCGCGGCGTTGCGCCTGCAGGAGCACCGGATCCTTGTCGACCAGCAGCCAGTCCTGATCGCCACCGATCACGGGCGCGAGCGCACGCAGGTTCGCGCCTGTCCCGGCGCCCAGGTCGATGATCCGGCGTGGTGTGTCGGCGATCGCCGCTGCGAAGTCATTCGCCAGTCCCGCGTCACGTGCGGCAGAATCGAGGGGCTCGCGCTGTGCAAGCCAGTCGGGCGAAAACCCGCTCATGCACCTGGTCCATCTGATGGTCCATCAGATGGTCCATCAGATGGTCCATCAGATG
>CAIKZV010000088.1 GCA_903831925.1 uncultured Burkholderiales bacterium | reverse complement strand
CGATGCGCCCGTCGGTCGGCTGAAAATGCCCCTTCACGGGGCGGCACAAGTCTTGCATTGGCTTGGGCGTTGAACTAAGGTCGCCCTTCCCGATGCCTTCCAGACGTATCGGGCACACCCTCTAGGAGCCCCAAAAGTGTCCCCAAGCAGCCTTTTCAAGCGCTCGGCAGCCGCCTTTCTGTTCGGTGCCGCCCTGACGGCGGCAGCGCCGGCCTCAGCACAGCAGACCGTCCTGCGGATCGTCCCGCACTCCAATCTGGCGGTGCTCGACCCGATCTGGACCACCGCCTACATGAGCCGCAACCACGGCTACATGATCTACGACACCCTCTTCGGCACCGACGAGAAGGGCGTGATCAGGCCGCAGATGGTCGAGTCCTGGACCGAAAGCCCTGACCATCGCCTGTGGACCTTCAAGCTGCGCAAGGGCCTGGAGTTCCATGACGGCAAGCCGGTCATGCCCGAAGACGTGATCGCCTCGCTGCAACGCTGGGGCAAGCGCGATGCCATGGGCTCGGCCCTCTTCCAGTTCGTGCAGCGCATGGACTCGCCGGCACCCGACACCTTCCGGATCTTTCTGGGCGAGGCCTGCGGCTTCATGCTCGAGGCACTCGGCAAGCCGTCGTCGAGCGTGCCCTTCATCATGCCCAAGCGGGTCGCTGATACCGACCCTTTCAAGCAGATCGAGGAATACGTCGGATCAGGCCCCTACATCTTCAAGGCGGATGAATTCAAGCCGGGCGACAAGGCGGTCTACCTCAAGAACACCAAGTACGTGCCGCGCAGCGAAGCACCGTCGGGCACCACCGGTGGCAAGCGCGTGTACGTCGATCGGGTCGAGTGGAACCTTGCCCTGCGCGACACCCAGGCGCAGGTCAGCGCGCTGCAAAAGGGTGAGGTCGACATTATTGAAGCGATCGGCTTCGATCACTACGAGACCATCAAGAAAGACGACACCCTGCAGATGCCGAAGTACGCGACCTACGGGTTGCAGTACATGGCGCGCTTCAACCATCTGAACAAACCCTTCGACAATCCGAAGGTTCGCGAGGCGGCGATTGCGGCCTTCAATCAGGATGCGTTTTTGCGCGCCCAGGTTGGCGTGAAAGAGCTCTACAAGCCCTGCGGCTCGATGTTCATCTGCGGCACGCCTTATGGCAGCACCGCCGGCAGCGATATCCAGATGAAGTCGAACATGAAGAAGGCGCAGGACCTGCTCAAGGCCTCGGGCTACGACGGCACGCCGATCGTGCTGATGAAGCCGACCGACCTGGCCGCGATCCAGAAGCTGCCCGATGTCGGCGCACAGCTGCTGCGTCAGGCCGGCTTCAAGGTCGACCTGCAGGCCATGGACTGGCAGACCCTGGTCGGACGTCGGGCCAAGAAGGACCCGATCGACAAGGGCGGCTGGCATATGTTCATGACCTCGTGGCAGGCCTTCGACGTCTGGAGCCCGATCGCCAATCCGACCACCGACACGCGCGGCGAGAAGTCGACCTGGTTTGGCTGGGCGACCGACGAGAAGCTGGTCGTTCTGCGCAACCAGTTCATGCGGGCGACCGACGAAGCCGAGAAGAAGAAGCTCGCCGACCAGATGCATGCCCGCATGTATGAAATCGGCACGCACATCATCCTCGGCGAGTACGACCAGCCGATGGCCGCACGCAAAAACATCTCGGGCTTCTTCGTGACCAACGGCAACATCTCCTGGAACCTGAAGACGAACTGAGGTTTGCCTTCCTCGCCCGCCGGCTGGCGGCGACGATCCCGGTGCTGCTGGTCGTTGCCGTCCTTGTTTTCCTGATGTTGCGGCTGACCCCCGGTGATCCGGCCGCCGTGCTGGCGGGTGACGCGGCCAGTCCCGAGCAGATCGCACAGATCCGCGAGGGACTCGGCCTCGACAAGTCGATTCCGGAGCAGTTCGGCATCTGGTTCGGCCGGATGCTGCATGGCGACCTCGGCAAGTCGTATTACTACAAGACCGAGGTCACCGCGCTGGTGGGTCAGCGCCTCGAACCCACGCTGTCGCTCACCATCGTGACCATCATCGTGGCGGTGCTGGTCGCGGTGCCGCTGGGCGTGCTCGCCGCCTGGCGCTTCGGCGGCTGGCTCGACCGCACACTGATGGGCTTTTCGGTGATGGGGTTCTCGGTGCCGGTCTTCGTGCTGGCCTACCTGCTGATCTGGGGCGTGTCGCTCAAGCTCGGCTGGTTGCCGGTGCAGGGCTACAAGCGCATTTCCGACGGTCTGGGTCCCTGGTTCATCCATCTGCTGCTGCCGGCGATCACGCTGTCGGTGGTCTATATCGCCCTGATTGCGCGGGTCACGCGGGCTGCCGTACTCGATACCCTTGGCGAGGACTACATCCGCACTGCGCGGGCCAAGGGCCTGCCCGAATCGAAGGTGCTGATGCGCCATGCGCTGGCCAACGCCGCCGTGCCGATCGCCACCGTCATCGGTATCGGCATCGCGCTGCTGATCGGCGGGGTGGTGGTCACCGAGTCGGTCTATGCCATTCCAGGTCTTGGACGGCTGACGGTCGACGCGGTGCTGGCACGCGACTTTCCGACCATCCAGGGCGTGATCCTGTTTTTGTCCGTGATCTAGGTGGTGATCAACCTGCTGGTCGATCTGTCGTATGTCTTCTTTGATCCGCGCATCCGGTACTGACATGGCCTCCTCGGCATCCCCTGTTCCGGCTGTGGCGCCCAGCGCTGCGGCCCCCGATTTCGAGGCCCTGTCGGTCGAATCGGCCACCGTCGTCGTCCAGCCGTCGCTGTGGCAGAGGGTGCGTCGCAACAGCTCGGTGCGCCTGGGCGGCGCGGTCCTGCTGCTGCTGGTGGCAATTGCCATTGCCGCGCCCTGGCTGGGCACGGTCGACCCCTCGCTCTTCGATCCGGCCAGCCGGGATCTGTTGCCCGGCAAGTCGGGCGAGATCACCACGCTCGAGGGCGAGACGATCGAGCACACCTTTCGCATGGGCTCCGACAGCTTCGGTCGCGACATCTACAGCCGCGTGCTCTATGGCACCCGGGTCTCGCTGCTGGTCGGGCTGTTCACCGCGGTGGTCGCGATCACCTTCGGCACGCTGCTGGGTCTGATGGCGGGCTATCTGCGCTGGCTCGACGGCATCCTGATGCGGGTGATGGACGGTCTGATGTCGATCCCGGCCATCCTGATCGCCATCGCGCTGGTGGCGATGTGG
>CAIKZV010000087.1 GCA_903831925.1 uncultured Burkholderiales bacterium | reverse complement strand
CCGCGCTGGTTCTATTCATGACGCTACCCGGACTCGCTGCCTTTTATGGCGGGTTGGTACGCACCAAAAACGTTCTGTCGGTCTTTATGCAGTGCGTGACGATTACCGCCATTGTCTCGGTGCTGTGGATTTTCTACGGCTACGGACTGGCGTTTGGTCAGGGTGGCGCCTGGCAGGCCATCATCGGCAGTTTGGATAAGGCATTTCTGGCGGGCGTCGGCCGTCAAAGCGTCGTCGGACACCTGCCCGAGTCCGTGTACGCGATGTTTCAGCTGACCTTCGCGATTATTACGCCGGCATTGATCATCGGTGGGTTTGCCGAGCGGATACGGTTTTCAGCGGTGGTCGTTTTCACGATCGCCTGGTTCACCTTGGTCTATCTGCCGGTTGTGCACTGGGTATGGGGCGGCGGCTGGCTGATGCAATTAGGGGTCCTCGACTATGCGGGCGGCGTTGTGGTCCACGTCACTGCCGGATCTGCAGCCCTAGTCACTGCACTGGTGGTCGGCCCGCGAAGAGGATTTCCGCACACGACGATGGCGCCACACTCGCTACCGCTCACCGTCATGGGCGCTGGCATGTTGTGGGTAGGCTGGTACGGGTTTAACGCCGGCAGCGCCCTGGCCGCCGATGGCAACGCCGGTATGGCCTTGCTGGTCACACACACCGGCGCTGCAGCCGGCGCGCTGACATGGACCGCCATTGAGTGGCTGAAATACGGCAAGCCCTCCATGCTTGGCGCGGTCACTGGTGTCGTCGCAGGACTGGGGACCATCACGCCCGCTTCAGGATTTGTAGGTCCTATGGGCGGACTCGTCATTGGCGGCGTTGCTGGCATCGTTTGCTTCTATGCCACACAACTGGTGAAGCGAAAGCTTGGTATCGATGACTCACTCGACGTATCACCTGTCCATGGGGTTGGCGGCGTAATCGGATCTATCCTGACTGGCGTCTTTGTTGACACTGCTTTCGGTGGGGCTGGCCTCGCCAACGGTGTCAGTCGGCTGCATCAAATCGGCGTACAAACGTTAGCGGTGACGGCCACCGCAGCGTGGTGCATGGTCGCGACCTATCTCATCTTGAAAATGCTCGCCCGCACAACTGGGCTACGCGTCGATGCGGAGGGCGAAACCGAGGGGCTCGACCTTGCTGAACACGGTGAGCGCGGCTATTCAAACTGACGATCGGATGGTCACAACTCGGCGTCGTGATCAGAAGGCGCGACTCGACAACAGCAAACTCGTTTCGCTGTTGGCCACGCCGGATATCGTCCGAATACGGCGCAACACCCGATCAAAGTCGGCCAGCGTCTCAGTCTCGATTTCAGCAATCAGATCCCAGCGGCCGTTGGTCGTGTGCAGCATACGCACCGACGGTTCCGCTTGAATCAACGGGGTGAGCGCATCTCCATCACCGTCGACCTGAATCAGCATGAGCGCGCGAATAGGCGCCTGCGCGCCGGGGGCCTGTAATCGGACTGTGTACCCCAGAATCACGCCTTCCTGCTCTAGGCGCCGCATCCGGTTCTGTACCGTTGCCCGCGACACCCCCAGCGCCCGCGCCATATCCAGCACCGTCGTGCGAGCGTTGTCCCGCAGCAGCCCAATCAACTGGTGATCTAAGGTGTCCATGTTGACATTATGGCACTTAAAGACTTCATATTGAGCAATAACATGCCATTAATGGCACTTTGTTGTCTTCCTGTTAGGCCTTACTCGCGTGGACAATAGGCCAACGGCCGGTCAAGGGAGACCCTCATGGTGAAATACATCGGTGTATCGGACGTGACGCAACTGGTCACGAACTACGGCCTCGGAGCCTTTATTGAGCGCCTTGCCCATGAGATTGAAT
>CAIKZV010000086.1 GCA_903831925.1 uncultured Burkholderiales bacterium | reverse complement strand
GGGTCGTCGACTGCGGTGATCTGATCCAGCGTGCCGTCGGCGATGACTCGCCCCTGGCCGAGCACGACGATGCGCCTGGCGATGCCCACCAGCGAGTCGAGGTCATGGGTCACCAGCAGCACGGTAATGCCGAGGTCGCGATTCAGAAAGGTCAGCAATGCGTCGAAGGCACGTGCGGTGATCGGATCGAGCCCTGAGGTTGGCTCATCCAGAAACAGGACTTCGGGCTCGAGCGCAATCGCGCGAGCAATCGCCGCCCGCTTGACCATGCCGCCTGACAGCTGGCTCGGCATCTTGCCAGCAGCATCGGGCGGCAGACCGGCCAGTGCGAGGCGCAGACGAACCAGTTCGTCGAGCAGGTCCTCGGGCAGCGAGAAATGCTCCCGCAGGGGCGTCGCGACGTTGGCCGCAACGTCGAGCGAAGAAAACAGCGCGCCTTCCTGAAACATCATGCCGAAGCGGCGCCGCACGCTGGCGAGCAGATCGGGCGAGGCGTTCCAGACATCGGTTCCCAGGAGCGTCACGCTGCCCGCGTCGGGCCGATGAAGACCGATGATCTCGCGCAGCAGCACCGACTTGCCGGTGCCGCTGCCGCCGATCAGCGCGACCAGATCGCCACGACTAATCTGCAGGTCCAGTCCGTTGTGCACCACCTGCTTGCCGAAGCGCGTCACGATGCCGCGAACATCGATGACCACCTCCTGCGCGGACACACCCGACGGGTCGTTCGCCGAAAGGTCGGGATTCACCATCCGAGCTGCTGAAAAATGACCGCGAAGATCGCATCCAGAATGATCACCGAGACGATGCTCTGCACAACGGTCGAGGTGGTATTGATGCCGATCGATCGGGTGTCGCGCTCAACGCTGATCCCCATCCTGCAGCCGATGATGCCGATTACCAGCGCAAAGAAAGGCGCCTTGCACAGCCCGATCAGCACATGCTTGGGGTCCAGCGCCATGTGCAGTCGGTCAAGGAAGCTGTGGGGTGTGATGTCGAGCATAGTCTGACCGATGACCATCGCGCCGAGCAGCCCCGCCACATCACCGATGAAAACCAGAAGGGGCAGGGTGACCATCAGCGCCGCAATTCGGGGCAGAACCAGCACGTGATCGGCCGACAGCCCGAGCGTGCGGATCGCATCGATCTCTTCGGTGAGCTTCATGGTGCCGAGCTGCGCGGTGAATGCTGCGCCGGATCGGCCGGCGACGATGACCGCCACGATGATCGGTGCAAATTCGCGCGTCATGCCCAGGGCTGTGCCATCCACGACAAACACATTCGCGCCGTATTGCTCGGCCTGCAGACCGAGCAGGTAGGCGAACACCACGCCAATCAGGAAGGTAACCAGCATGACGACCGGGATGGCGGTGACGCCGGTCTGTCCAAGTTGGGCCATGAATTCGCGCGGGCGAAGCAGCCCGGGCTGGCGCAAGGCTCGGGTCAGCTCAAAGACGATTCGGCCCAGAAAATCGACGTGGCCGATCAAGGTTGAACCGAGGTTGCTCGCAATCTGGCCGGTTTGCGCCACGATGCCGAAGGCACGCGCGTGCTGAGCCGGGCCTGCGCTCGGCAGCCGTGATCTCACCACCTCGACGATGCGGGTATGGCTGGGGTCGAAATTGGCCAGAGCAATCGTCTGGGGATCGATGCCGGCGGTGCGCAGCCGCGACAGCAGGACCAGCGCGCCGGCGGTATCCATTGAACCCAGCGCGTTGCCGTCGATTGACTCGACCTTGCCCAGCGCCTTGCCCAGCTTGCTCATGGCAAGCGCTATCTGATCGGCCTGCGCAATCTGCCAGCGACCTTTCAGTGTCAGGACGGTCGTGCCGCTGCCGGCATCGATCCGACAGAATTCGACCGGCGTCTTCACAGCGGCTGTGCAATGCGCAGAAAGTCAGGGGCGGCGGCTTGGCGTGTTGTCAGGCGAGCAGCTTCTCGATGTCTGCGGCGACCGACTCGGGCGTCGTGGTCGGGGCATAGCGCTCGGCGATCTGGCCGTCACGGCCGATCAGAAATTTCGAGAAATTCCATTTGATCGACTCGAGTCCGAGCAGACCGGGCTTTTCGGC
>CAIKZV010000085.1 GCA_903831925.1 uncultured Burkholderiales bacterium | reverse complement strand
TGGAGCCGAATGATTTCCAGAAGTTCATCCAGACCGGCACGGGCCGCCTGTTGCCGATCTTCGGTGCGAGCCTGTTCGATGAGGCGCCGGGCAGCTTTGCGCCGATCGGCGCGGTGCCGGTGCCGGCCGACTATGTGATCGGCCCGGGCGATGAGGTGATCGTGCGATCGACCGGCGTGCTCGACTTCGAGCTGCGTCCGGTGGTCGATCGCGATGGACAGATCGTGTTGCCCAAGGTCGGCGCAGTGCAGCTCTCCGGCGTGCGCGTGGGCGAGCTTGAAAAAGTGCTGACCCAGCAGCTCGGCAAGAGCTTTCGCAACTTCACGCTGTCGGCGACCCTCGGCCAGCTGCGCGGCATCGATGTCTATGTGGTCGGCCAGGCGCGCCGTCCGGGCAAGTACACCCTGAGCAGCCTGTCGACGCTGGTCAATGCGCTTTTTGCCAGCGGTGGCCCGAACGCCAACGGCAGCATGCGGCGCGTGCAGCTGATGCGCGGCGACAAGCCGGTCTCGACCATCGATCTCTACGAGTTCATCGTCAAGGGCGACAAGACCCGCGACATGAAGCTGCTGCCGGGCGATGTGATCGTGTTTCCGCCGGCCGGCCCGCGCGTGGCAGTCACCGGTTCACTCAATACGCCGGCCATCTACGAGCTGCTGCGCAACGACACGCCGATCCGCGAGGTGCTGGCTTTGTCGGGTGGCATGACGATCCTGGCCGATTCGCAGCGCGGTCAGCTCGAGCGGCTCGACAACGGCGCCAAGTCCCGGCGCGAAGTCGAGTCGTTTGCGCTTGATGAAGCAGGCCAGGGCCGCCGCATGCGCGACGGCGATCTGCTCACGCTCTTTGCGATCAGCCCGCAGTTTGCCAACGCGGTGACCTTGCGCGGCAATGTGGCTGCGCCGCTGCGTTATCCCTTCAAGCCCGGCATGCGGGTGCGCGACCTGATTCCCGATCGTGAGGCACTGATCACGCGTGATTACTGGCTGCGCAAGAACCTGCTGGTGCAGTTCGAGGATCCGCTGCCGGTCGCAAAGCCGGGCATTCAGGGCCGCGATGCGACCCTGTCGGGCGCTGGCGCCAAAGACGCGACCCTTCGCGATGCCACCCTTCGCGATGCGACGACGCTCGACGCCGGTCAGCGGGTTGATCTCGAAAAAGCGCGTCAGGAAGTCCGCAACAATTTCGACGAGGTGAACTGGGACTACGCGGTCATCGAGCGACTTGACCGCGGCGAGCTCAAGACCCGGCTGATCCCCTTCAACCTCGGGCGTGTGGTGCTCAATGCCGATGAGTCTCAGAACATCGAGCTGATGTCGGGCGACGTGGTGACGATTTTCGGTGTGCGCGACCTGCAGGTGCCGAGGGCGCGTCAGACCCGGCTGGTGCGACTTGAGGGCGAGGTGACCGCACCCGGCATCTATTCGGTGGAGTCGGGCGAGACCCTGCCGCAACTGGTTGCCAGAGTCGGTGGCCTCACGCGTGATGCCTATCTGTTTGGCACTGAGTTTTCGCGCGAGAGTGTGCGCAAGCAACAGACCGCGACCCTGCAGACCGTCGCGCAAAAGCTGGAGGAGCAGGTCAGCGCGGGTGCTGCGAATCGTGCGGCCAACCTGACAGTGTCTGACCCGACTCAGCTGGCGATTCAGCAACAGCGAATCCAGACCGAAGAGCGGCTGGCGCGCGAGCGGCTCAATCGCCTCAGGACGATGAAGCCCAGCGGCCGCATTTCGCTTGAGCTTGACCCGTCAACGCCGCAGTTGCCGGCGATGACACTCGAAGATGGTGATCGCATCGTGATCCCGTCGCGCCCGTCGTTTGTGGGCGCTGCCGGTGCGGTCTACAACGACAACGTACTGGTCTGGCGGCAGGGCCGCACCGTGGCCGACTACCTGCTGAGTGCAGGTCCGACCGAGAACGCCGACATCGACAATCTCTTTGTGCTGCGTGCCGATGGCAGCGTAACGACCCGTTCTCAGGGAAGCTTCCTGGGTGTCGGTCGGGGTGATCTGAAGTCGCTGGTGATGGTGCCCGGTGACACCCTGGTGATTCCCGACAAGATTGATCGCGAGACGGGATACACGGCGTTCATGCGCGGCTTGAAGGACTGGACCCAGATCATTTATCAGCTGGGGCTTGGCGCGGCGGCGATTCAGGTGTTGAGGCAATGATGGGCATGACGACGGACGAGCCGCGAGGCCCCGAGACAACTGCCGGACCTGACACCCGAGCAATCGTGAAGAACGGTGAGCGCGAAGCAGGTTCGGGTCAGGGCAGCGATCTGAGCATCCTGGACCTGCTTGTTCTGCTGGCTGAGCATTGGCGGCTGCTGCTGATTGGCCCGCTTGTTGTCGGCCTGTCTGCGTTGGCGATCTCGTTTTTGCTCACGCCGAGATTCCAGTCGACCGCCCGCATCCTGCCACCCCAGCAGAGCGGTGTCGCAGCGCTGCTGGCGTCGCAGATGGGTTCGCTTGCTGGCTTGGCTGGTGCCGCAGCCGGAATAAAAAGTCCTGCCGATCAGTTTGTGTCGATGCTCAGAAGCCGGACCATCTT
>CAIKZV010000084.1 GCA_903831925.1 uncultured Burkholderiales bacterium | reverse complement strand
CGCGATCCGCTGGCACTGCCCGCCTGACATTTCATGCGGCCTGCGCGACCAGACGGTCTGCGCATCGAAACCCACTTCGGTCAGCGCCGCCGACACCCGATCGTGGTGATCGGCGGGCGAT
Source organism: uncultured Burkholderiales bacterium (assembly GCA_903831925.1). Lineage (GTDB taxonomy): Bacteria > Pseudomonadota > Gammaproteobacteria > Burkholderiales > Burkholderiaceae_E > UBA4615. The sequence goes on along the minus strand of CAIKZV010000084.1, from coordinate 9,390 downwards.
CCGTCGCCCCAGACCTGAAGCGGCTCGCTGACGATCTCGCCCACCCGGCGGCGCGGATTGAGCGATGACACCGGATCCTGAAACACCATCTGCATCCGACGCCGGCGCTCGCGCAGGGCCTGTGTCGAGCCTTGTGTCAGATCCTCGCCATCGAGCAGCACCGCGCCGGCATCGGGCGGGGGCAACTGCACAATCGCGCGGGCCAGCGACGACTTGCCGCAGCCCGACTCGCCGACCAGCCCGAGCGTCTCGCCGCGCTCAAGCGCAAAGCTCACCGAGTCGACCGCAATCACCCAGCGGCCATCGGCACGCCTGAATCGGCGCACTACGTCGCGCACCTCAAGCACCGGCGCGCTCATGTGGCGGGCTCCGTCGACACACTGCGCGCCGCCGCATCCGACAGCGGATGAAGGCAGGCATAGCGACGACGACCCTCGATCACCATCGGCGGAACCGTCAGCAGGCAGTCGGGCTGCACATGCCGGCAGCGATCGGCAAACGCGCAGCCCGGCGGCAGCGCGGCCAGATCGGGCGGCCTGCCCGCGATGGCCTCAAGGCGCTGGCCACCGGACGCATCGGCCATCGGCCGCGCCCGCAGCAGCGCGTCGCCATAGGGCATGCGGCGCGAGGCAAAAAATTCGTCGACCGGCGCCTGCTCGACGATCCGCCCGGCATACATCACCGCGACCTCGTCGGCCACACCGCTCACCGCGGCCAGGTCATGGCTGATGAAGATCATCGCCATGCCGGTCTCGCGCTGACGCCGCTTGAGCAGCACCAGGATCTGCATCTGGATGGTCACATCGAGCGCGGTGGTCGGCTCGTCGGCAATCAGGATCTTCGGGCTGCAGGCCAGCGCCATCGCGATCATCACGCGCTGTCGCATGCCGCCCGACAGCTGATGCGGATATTCGCCCAGCCGCTGCCGGGGGGCCGAGATGCCTACCGCCTCGAGCAGCTCGACGGTGCGCGCCTCACGCGCTGCCCGTGCCAGCCCGAGATGCTTGCCGAGCACCTCGCCGATCTGGCGGCCGATGGTCAGCACCGGATTGAGCGAGGACATCGGGTCCTGGAAGATCATCGCGATCTCGCGCCCGCGCAGATGCCGCAGGCCCTCCTCATTCATCGATGCAAGGTCCTGGCCATCAAAGCGGATCTCGCCGGTCTGCGTGGTGGTCGACGGCGGCAGCAGCCGCAGGATCGATCGCGACAGCACGCTCTTGCCCGACCCCGACTCGCCAACGATCGCCAGCGTGCGCCCGGCGTGCAGATCGAAACCGACGCCATTGACCGCGCATACCGAGCCTCGCGGGCTGGCAAAGCGCACCGACAGATCGCGCACGCTCAGCAATGGCGCAGCACCATCGGCCGCAGCCTGCAAATTCGCGCGAACCAGCTCACTCACAGCGTCTGCGCCTTGATGTCGAAAAGGCGACGCACCGATTCGCCGATCCAGTTGATCGACAGCACCGTCAGAAACATCCAGATCGCCGGGATGAAGACCGCCAGCGGCGCTTCCACCAGGCTCGATCGCTCGGCGGCGATCATGCCGCCCCAGCTCGGCTGCGGCGGACGCACCGACAGGCCCAGAAAACCGAGCGCGGCCTCGGCCAGAATCGCCACGCCCAGCATCACCACCGCATACGACAGCAGCGCCGGCATCAGGTTGGGCATCACTTCACGCAGCAGGATGCGGGGCACGCTGGCGCCGATCAGACGCGCGGCGAGCACGAATTCGCGATCGCGCAGGCTCAGGGTATTGGCCCGGGCGATCCGGGCAAAGGCCGGCACGAAGATCACCCCGATGGCCCCGGTGACATTGCCCACACTCGGCCCCAGGCTCGAGACCAGTGCGATCGCCAGGATGATCCCGGGAAAGCAGAGCATGACGGTCATCACGCCCATGATCAGGCGGTCGGTCATCGCACCGAAAAAACCGGCCACAAGGCCGAGCGCGCCACCGATCGCCAAGCCGATCGCCACACTGCCGACCGCCACCACCAGCGACACCCTGCCGCCCCAGATCAGCCGCGACAAGGTATCGCGACCCAGCGAATCGGTGCCAAGCCAGTGCTCGGCACCCGGCGACTCGAGGGTGGCCAGCAGATCGGCCTCTTCCGGGCTGACCAGCCCGAGCCAGGGCGCGAGCACAGCCAGCACAAGCAGCCCCAGCAGCCAGGCCACCGCCAGCAGCAGACCCGGCTCGAGCCACTTGCGCACCGCAGGCTTTGCCGGCGCAGCAATCGTCGCCATCGTCTCAGCCACTGATTCGCACCCTCGGATCGATCACCGCATACATCAGGTCCACCAGCAGATTGATCAGCACGAAGCCGGTGGCAATCACCAGCACCACGCCCTGGATCACGAACTGGTCGTGCTGATAGACCGCATTGACCAGCATCTGCCCGATGCCGGGCAGCGCAAACAGGGTCTCGATGACGACCGCGCCGCCCACCAGACGGCCGAGATTGATGCCGACCACGGTCACCAGCGACAGCGACGACGGACGCAGCGCATGACCCAGCAAAATCTCGCGCACGCTTAGCCCTTTGGCACGCGCCACCAGGATGTAGTCCTGCTGCAGCGTACTGATCATGTCGGCGCGAAGCAGTCGCATATAGACCGGGAATTCAGCGAGCGCGAGCGTCATCGCCGGCAGCGCCAAGCTGTGCAGATTGGCGCCCAGCCCGTCGGAAAGACTCTTGAAGCCCGAGGCCGGAAACCAGCCGAGCAGCACCGACATCAGGTAGATCAGCAGGATGCCCTTGACGAAGGCCGGCGTCGACAGCAAGCCGATCGAGACGGTGGCCAATGCAGAATCGACCTTCGTGCGGCTGCGATAGGCGGCCAGGATGCCGGCCGGCACCGCAAAGGCCAGCGCAATCAGCTGGGTGAGCAGAATCAGCTCGAGCGTGACCGGCAATCGGTCACCGATCATCGTCGAGATGTGCTCGCGGGTGCGATAGGACTTGCCGAGGTCACCGCGCAGCGCGTGGCCCAGCCAGTCGACATAGCGCACGACGATATTGCGGTCCAGCCCCAACTCTGCACGCAGCGAGGCGATGTCCGCAGGGGTGGCGCTGTCGCCAAGAATCGCCACCGCGGCATCGCCTGGCAGTACGTTGGTGATGACGAAGGTCAGCGCGGTGGCTGCCAGCAAAATCACCAGCAGCGTCAGCACCTGAACCTGCAATCTGCGCAGGAAGGCCGAATTCAGCACTCGGTCCGCTTTCGATTCGAGATCGACAGGGCGCCGGACCTGCCGGCGCGCATCAGCGCGCCTTCCAGACTTCGGCCGGTCGGATGATGCCGTCGGCAATCGGGGCCAGCCCCTTGACCGCCGGATTGGCCAGGCTGATGTTGTTGAAGTAGGCGAGATACAGATACGGCAGATCGCGGGCCAGCAGATTGTTGACCTGACGATAGATGTTCAGCCGCTGCGCCGGATCGATGGTGGCACGCCCGGCATCAAGGAGCTTGTCCATTTCCGGGTTGCTGTAGCCGGTGCGGTTGGAGGTGCCCTTCGAATGGAAGAAGATGTAGACATTGCGATCTGGGTCGACGCCGCCCTGCCAGCGATAACCCATCACCTGAAACTCGCGCATCCCCGCCGTGCGTACCAGTTGAACCGAGTCATAAGGCACGATCTCGGCCTCGACGCCGACCTTCTTCCACATCTGCTGGATCGCCTGGGCGCCCAGCAGCGACAGCGGTGCATTGCTCGACGCGAACTTCAATTTCACCGGCTTGCCATACTGCGCAAGCAATTGCTTCGCCTTGGCCGGATCGTATTTCGGATAGCCCTCGACCTGCTCATGCGGCGCCAGGCCACTGCCAAAGGGCGTGCTCGCCACCTTGAGCAGACCCTTGTTGACCACCTTGTTGAGGGTGTCACGGTCAATGGCATGGGCCAGCGCCTGTCGCACCCGCAGGTCCGAGACGTCCGGCTGCTGCAGGTTGATCATCACGAAGGTCGAGCCGAGGCTGCCGGCATCGAGCACCGTCAGCTTTTTCGCGCTTCGTGCCTCGATCACATCCTTGGCCGGCGCATTCATCACGATGTCGAGATCGCCCGCCTTCAGGCTGGCCATGCGGGTCTCGGTATCGGGCATGGCACGCAGCACCACTTCGTCCAGATGGACCGGCCCTTTCCAGTAGTTGCTGTTGCGGGTGAACACGATATGCGAGCCGCGCCGCCATTCCTTGAAGACGAAGGGCCCGGTGCCAACCGGATTGGCCAGATAGTTCTCGCCGTATTTCTTCACCGCGGCGGGCGACACCACCATGCCTGACACATCGGCCAGCACCGCCGGAAACTGCGCCGACGGCGCCTTCATGGTGATCGTGACTTCAAGCGGCCCGGTCGCTTCAATCTTGGAAATGCCGGCCAGATCAGCCGCCCATCGATAGCGCAGCTTGGGATCCATCAGCCGATTGAAATGCGCCACGACCGCTGCGGCATCACAGGGCGTGTCGTCATGAAACTTCACGCCCGAACGCAGCGTCAGCTTGAACCAGGTGGCATCGGGCGCCGACTCGAATTTCTCGGCCAGCTTGGGGACCAGCTTGCCCTTCTCATCGATGTCGAGCAGCGTGTCATAGACCGTGAAGCCTGCCTGCTTCTCATTGAAGGACGCAAACACCAGCGGATCGAGACCGGGCAGATCGTTTTCGAGCCCGATGCTCAGCGAGCCGCCGCGCATCGGGTTTTGCGCCGACGCAGCCGAGGATGCCAGTCCAATGGCCGCGACCACACAAAGCGTGCTCAGCCATCGCAGGGCTGATGAGAGGGGACTGCTGGGATTCAAGACGCGCTCCTGTGAGATCTCTTGTGGGATGAAGCGGACTAAGTCCAGCATCCCTTTTTCGTATCGTCCCGAAGGGTCGTAGAGAAGGCTGCGTGTGTCAAGGACGCGACGCGCACGCGACCTACAATCGGGACTCTCGGCGATTCAATCGTCAACACCCCTTCTGCGTCATCAACCCTCCCGGCGGATCGACATGCGCAATCTCTTACGCCTCATCGCCGCCTTGTGCGGACTGACCGTCATGCCGCTTCTCGGCTATCCGGCTGACAAGGACAGCGCCGCAGCCGCGCCTTGCCGCAGCGGGGCGAGCAACCCCTGCTATCAAACCTTCACCCCTGAGGGCGCGCGCGGTGCCTTGCACTACTACGCGTCATTGCCGAAACACGAAGCCGCCACTGCCAAACCGACTCGCGCTCTTGTTGCCGTGCATGGCTTTCCGCGGGATGCCAACAAGACCTTCAACGCCGCGCTGCTGGCCGCCCAAAAAGCGGACGCGATGGCCGATACCCTGGTGCTGGCGCCGGTCTTTCAGGTTCCCGACTCGCAGGACAAATCTTGCCGGACGCCCGGCGTGCCCGCCGCCCGCCGCAACGATCTGGTCTGGACCTGCAGCGCATGGCCGGGCGGCGCCGTGGCCACCAATGACCCGGGCACCACGTCCTATGCCGCTCTCGATGCCCTGTTGAAACACCTCAAGCAGCAGTGGCCCAGCCTGCAGACCATCACGGTCGCCGGCTTTTCGGCCGGCGCGCAATTCGTGCAGCACTATGTCGGATTCGCCACGCCGCCTGATGGCGTCGCGCTGCGCTTCGTGGTGTCCGACCCGGGCTCGTGGCTCTACTTCGATCCGCAGCGGCCGGTGCCACAGCAAAATGGCGTCGCCACCGACTGGTCGAATTGCGACAACCCGAGCACCGCGTCGCCCGGCACCTGCAGCTTCGTGATGACCACGCCGGCATCGGGCTGCCCCGGCGTCAATGACTGGAAATACGGCATGAACAAACTGCCTGCCGCATTGGCCGATCGCGGCGCCCAGGCTCGCAATCAATATGCGCGCTCAGAGGTGTATTACCTCGAGGCCTCGCTCGACAGCAGCAAAGCGCCCGGCACCTTCTACGGCATTCTCGACAAGTCGTGCGCCGCTAGTGTGCAGGGGCCGTTTCGTCTGCAGCGCGGCCTGGCCTATGCCGCCTACGATCGCGCCATGCTGTCGCAAAACCCTCAGCGAACGGTCACCATCGTGCCGGGGTGCGCCCATGATGTGGCCTGCGTGTTCCCGAATGAGGCCGCGCGTTCGGCCCTCTTCGGCGCGCCGCAATGAGATATGAGACCAGGCCGCAACCGGGGCCACGGACGCCTGGCGGCACCGTCACCCGAGCAGCCTCAGGGCTTCATGCTCAGCATCTGCCGATAGGCATTGATGACCAGCGCATCGTCGAATTCCGCGACGATGCGCTCACGGGCCTGCAGGCCCATCGCGATGCGCTGATCGTCGGGCATTCTCAGCATCGTCATCATCGACTCGGCCAGCGCGCTTGCATCGCCCGGTGCAACCATCAGCCCGGTGACACCGTCAACAACAACATCGCGGCAGCCGGCCACATCGGTGGCAATCGAGGGCTTGGCCATCGCGCCAGCCTCCAGCAGACTGAGCGGCAGACATTCCCCGGTCGCCGGCAACACCACGCAGTCGGCCTGCGCATAGGCCCGCACTTTGTCAGCCAGATCAGGCAGGCATTCGATGATCCCCTCGCGCTGCCATGCCGCCAGGGTCGCCATCGGCACGGCGTCAGGCTGATCCGGCGCCAAGGCACCGGCGACAACGAATCGCACATGAGGACAAGCCGCGCGCACGATGCGTGCGGCCTTCACAAAATCATCCAGGCCATGGCCATGCGTTGAGCTCGCTGCCAGCAGGAAGCAGGGCTGATGCGGCGCCTCGCGCGGCACCGGCATGAAGCGGTCGACGTCGACGCTCAGCGCCGGCAGCTGGCAGGCGCGATACGACTTGACCCACCGATCGCGAATGAAGCTCTGCTGATCGGCACGGTGCTGAAAAAACACCATGGTCGGCCATCCGAAAGCCATGCGACTGACCGCGCGCAAGACCCGCGGCCGCTTTCGGTCGCGCAGCATTTCGCCATCACGCGCCGAGACGTTGGCAATCAATGGCAGCATCAGGCTGCGGGCAGCAAGCGCCGCATAGGCGTTGACCGAGGGCGTCCAGCTCAGGACCACTTTCGGACGCAGCCGGCTGAGCGTGCGGGTAAACGCGGCATACGTTGCGAGCCGCGCAAACAGGTTGCGACGCGAGCCGGTCACGCTCATGGGCCGATGCTCGATACCGCGCTCGGTCAGATGGTGGACATCGCTGTCGGGCTGCGAGCAGACCACGACACGCCAGCCGTCCGAGCGCAGGGCATCAACCAGCCGCATGCGCGAACCGAGGATATCGGCGGTACTGGCGGCCATCAGACACACCACACCACGCCAGGCAACAGGCGAAATATCGGCTGATAAACCACTGACTCGGAACATGCGCGGGACTCGACGAACGCTGTTTCAGCAGATTACCCGCTGAGCTCGACTGATCGTCTCCCAAAAAGTCGCTTGATGGTGTGAGCAAACTCACTGTTGCAAGAACCCATCGGTCAGGTCAGCTCAAACCCCTTGAAGCCGCTGGCGATCATCTCGTCACAGGCTCTGCGATAGGCCGGGATCCCGCCCAGATACGCAATCAGTTCGCGCTTGCTGCCATCAGGGCCCTCGCGTCGGTACCACGAGTTCATGTTGCGACCGATCATCGTCGGCTCCGACACTGCCCGGTGATGATCCATCCAGGCCTGCTGCGTCTGTGCCGACGGATGGATCGAGGTCAGGCCCTTGCCGCGAACGAAACCGATCGCATCGGCAATCCAGTCGCACTGCTGATCGACACACACCGGCACATTGCAGATCGCTGCCGCCGGCGCAAACGGCGCCATGGTCATGAAGAGATTGGGAAAGCCATGAACCTGCATGCCGACCGTTGTGCAGAGCTCCTCGCTCCAGAGACGCTTGAGCGAAACGCCGCCCGTGCCGCGAATATCGATCCGGTTGATCGAACCGACGCCCGAATCGAAACCAGTTGCATAGATGATCACATCGACCGCCTGATGACCTGACCGAGTGCGGATGCCGCTCGCATCGATCGAGTCGATCGGGTCCTCCCGAAGATCGACCAGCGTGACGTTGTCACGGCTGAAGGTCTCGAAATAGCCGTTCTCCAGCGGTACGCGTCGCGTTCCGAAGCTGTAATCGGTCGGGATCAGCTTGTCGGCGAGCTTCGGGTCCGTGATGCGTTCACGCATCCGATCGCGAACGAAATTGGTCACATAGTCATTGGCTTGCTGATTGCTCTGGAAATCGGCAAAGGAATTTCCCCAGATGCTGAGGTTGCCCGAGTCCCAGATGGCCTGCATGTGCGCTTCGCGCTGATTCGCGGGCAGATCCCTGAAGTAGGGCGGATCCTCGAACACGAATCCGCCGCGCGACCAGCGCACCTTGCGGCTGAGCTCATCAAACGACTCCCGCATCCAGTTGAGGTCGGACTCGGTGATCTTCGGATTTTTCATCGGCACCGCGTAATTCGGTGTGCGCTGAAACACCGTGAGATGGGCCACCTGCGGCGCGATGGTCTGGATGACTTGAATCCCGGTGGCCGCCGTGCCGATGACCGCCACCCGTTTGCCCACCAGGTCGACGCCCTCCTGTGGCCAATGGCTGGTGTGACAGCTCACGCCGGCAAAGGTGTCATGCCCTTTGAAAGGCGGGATTTTCGGGGTCGACAGACCACCGGTATTGAAAACGACGAAGCGGGCGACCAGGGTCTCGCCTGCGTCGGTCGTGACACGCCAAGTGCCGCTCGCATCATCGAAAGTCGCTGAGGTCACTCGCGTGCTGAAGGTGATGTGACGACGCAGATCGAACTTGTCGACCACGTGGTTCACATAGCGTTCGATCTCCGGCTGCGCAGGAAAGGTCTCGGTCCACTCGGACTCGTTCCAGAGCTCGCGCGAGAACCAGAACTGGTAGTGCGGAAAGTGCGAGTCGACCCGAGCCCCCGGATAGCGATTCCAGAACCACACGCCACCAACGCCATCAGCGGCCTCGAAAGCCCGCACTGTCAGTCCATCCTGAAGCAGACGATAGAGCTGATAGACCCCACCAATACCTGCACCAACCACGATCGCATCCAGCACCTGCGGTGCCGTCGTTGCGGTGTCTTTTGCTGGTTCAAGCTGATTGACCGACATGGCGTACTCCTGCTGTAACGGTTGTTCGAAATCGGACTCGCGCATCGACCTTGCGTCAAGGCTGCGGTGGAGACCCGAGGGTGCGGCCTGGGACCCGACGCTGCCGCCGAGACATTAGGTAACGTTGTTATCGATGTCAAGGGTACCGAGTGATCGCAGCGGTTCGTTGACCTACACTGCAAGCACCACCAACCTGCGGCCTATCCCGCGCATCCGATGACCTCCAGCAAGCAGCCCGCACCCGGCGCAAACCGCCCCATCGACATGCGCTATCTCGAGAGCACGGT
>CAIKZV010000083.1 GCA_903831925.1 uncultured Burkholderiales bacterium | reverse complement strand
TCCTGGCAGTACTCGTCCGGCGTCATCGATGAGGGTGGGTCGGAGGGTGGGTGGGGTGGGTCAAATCCGGAAGCGGTGCGGCAGCGGGCCGAATCGCCAGTTTCGCGATGTCCAGTGCCAGGGGCAGGGCATCCTGGCGGCCAAGCGCCGGTCGCCCTGCAAAAGGATCATGCCCGCCTGCGGCGAGCTTGCGCAGAATGCGTTGTCCGCCCGCCACGATCGCGCGCAACTCCCAGCCGAGCCGCCCGCCGGTTCGGGCCGCAAGCGGCGCGCCACGGGCGAGCATTGTCTGTGCGCGCAGCGCCTCGTGTGCGATGCAGTCGCGCAATGCCTGACCGGCCTGCTGCCGTGCCGCGGCCTGATCGACATCGGCTTCGCTGACGCCATGGCGTGCCAGAGACTCCTGCGGCAGATAGAGCCGACCACGCTGCCAGTCGATGGCCGCATCCTGCAGAAAATTGATCAGCTGAAGCGCGCTGCAGATCTGATCCGACAGCGCGCGGTTCTCATCGGTGAGCTGTCCGGACAGTTCCAGGACCAGCTGCCCGACCGGATCGGCCGACCGGCTGCAATAATCGAGCAGGGTGGCGACATCAGGGTAGCGGTGCGTTTTGACATCCTGCTTGAAGGCCGACAGCAGCGCTTCGAAGCGGCTCCAGTCGAGCTGATGGGCAGCAACATGCGGCACCAATCCGGCGACCCAGGTCGATCTCGGTGCATTGCCGGCGCGGGCAAGGCGGATATCCGCCTCGAGTTCGGCAAGAGCGTTGAGCCGGGATTCATCGCTCGCATCGCCTTCATCGGCGATGTCATCGGCATGGCGGGCAAAACGGTAGATCGCAATGACTGCCGGGCGCAGCCGAGCCGGCATCAGCCAGGACGCGACCGGGAAGTTTTCGTAGTGTTCGACGCCGTGCAGGGGGGAGGCCACGCCGGATTGTAGGCGCTTGGTCAGATTGACTTGTTGCGCCGCCGCATTTACCCTAAATGACGAGTCGGTCATTTATTTCGCGTCGATCTGTCTGCCGACTCTCTCCGAGGATCCTTCATGCGCTTGAGCTTGCTGCCGGCGGCGATTGCCGCGCTCGTTTTGCTGGTGGGTTGCAAGGGCAAGGAGCCTGAGGTGAAAGTCGACGCGCCGCGACCGGTGAGATCGGTCGTCGCCAAGGCGACTGCCAGCGCGGGCGTGCTCAGCCTGCCAGGCGAAATTCGCCCGCGCATCGAGTCGCGACTTGGCTTTCGGGTCGGCGGCAAGCTCCTGCAGCGCAATGTCTCGGTCGGCGACCGCGTCGTGCCCGGGCAGGTGCTCGCCAGGCTCGATCCGACCGACCTCGCGCCGGCACTGCAGGCGCAGCAGGCGCAACTCGAGTCGGCCCGCACCGATCGCGATCTGGCCGCAGTCGAACTCGACCGTCTGCGCAGCCTCAAGAATCAGAACTACATCAGCCAGGGTTCGCTCGATCGCCAGCAGGCCACCTACGACTCGGCCGTCTCGCGCTTCAATGCCGCGCAGGCCCAGTTGCGACAGGCGCGCAATGCCATCGACTTTCAGGTCATGCATGCCGATGCCACCGGCGTGGTCACCGCGGTCGAGGCCGAAGTCGGACAGGTGGTCACCGCCGGCCAGCCGGTCATCCGGGTTGCACAAACTGCAGAGCGTGAAGTCGCGGTCAATATCCCGGAGGCCGATCTCGATGATGTGCGTCGGGTCAAGGCGTGGTCGGTGCTGGTGCCGGCCCTGGGTGATCGGGTCATTGCGGCAAAGATTCGCGAACTCTCGCCGATTGCTGATCCGGCGTCGCGGACCTATGCCGCACGCCTGACGCTGAGTGGCAACCTCGATGACATTGCCCTTGGCATGACCGCGCTGGTGCAGTCGAGCGCTCAGGGCGGCCCGTCTTATATCGTCCTGCCGCTGTCGGCGCTCTATTCGCGAGACGGCAAGACGCAGGTCTGGCGGGTCGATCCCGGCAAACGCACGGTCGAGCCGGTCGAGGTCACGACTGCAGGTCTGCTCGATGACTCGGTGCGCATCGCCAGCGGCATCAGCGCCGGAGACCGCATCGTCACTGCCGGCGCCAACCTGTTGCTGCCTGGTCAGCCGGTGCGACTGCTCGACGATCCGGTGCCGCAGGCTGGTGGAGCGTCGCGGTGAAGCCGCCCTCTGACAGCCAGGACGGCCAGGACGGCAAAGTCAGCCCGGCTGCGCCGACCGGGCGCTTCAACGTGTCGGCAGCCGCCATCCGCCATCCGCAGCTGACGATTTTTTTCCTGATCGCGATTGCGATTGCCGGCACGATGGCCTTTTTCGGCCTGGGCCAGCGCGAAGACCCTGATTTCGTGTTTCGCGGCATGGTCGTGCGCACCCTCTGGCCGGGTGCCACCGCCGAGCAGGTCGACACGCAGGTGACCGATCGCATCGAAAAGAAGCTGCAGGAAACCCCGTATTTCAAATGGACCCGCAGCTATTCCAAACCCGGCGAATCGCTGATCGTCCTCGAGCTGCTCGATACCGCGCCGCCCAAGGAGGTGCCGCAGATCTGGTACCAGGTGCGCAAGAAGGTTGGCGACATTCGGGCCCAACTCCCGGCGGAGGCGGTCGGGCCGTTCTTCAACGATGAGTTCGGCGATGTCTTCGGGACGATCTTTGCCTTTACCGGCGATGGCTTTTCGATGGCCGAGCTGCGTGACACCGTCGAGTCGGTGCGCCAATCGCTGCTGCGCCTGCCCGATGTGGCCAAGGTCGAGCTGATCGGGGTCCAGGACGAAAAGGTCTTCATCGAGTTGTCGCCCCAGGCGCTGGCCAACCTTGGCATTGATGTCCAGCGCATTGCCGACCAGCTCGCCGCACAGAACATCGTCACGCCCGCCGGCACGGTGCAGGGCACGAGCTATCAGGTGCCGCTGCGGGTCACCGGGCAGTTCGACACGGTCCGCGAGGTCCAGGAGCTGCGCCTGAACATCGGCGGGCGCACGGTGCGTCTTGGCGATGCCGCCCGGATCTGGCGCGGTTATGCCGATCCACCGGCCTACACCATGCGCTTTTCCGGCAAGCCCGCGATCGGCCTGGCGGTTTCGATGCAGGCCAGCGGCGATGTGCTGCGGCTGGGCGACAACATCAACCGCACCATGGCGTTGCTCAAGCGCGACCTGCCGATCGGCATCGAGTTTGCGAAGGTTTCCGACCAGCCTCGAATCGTGAAGAACGCGGTCGGCCTCTTTCTCAACTCGCTTCTCGAGGCGGTGGCCATTGTTCTTGCGGTCTCGTTCCTGAGCCTGGGCATGCGCGCCGGCGGCGTGGTCGCGCTCACCATCCCGCTGGTGCTGGCCGGCACCTTCATGATGATGGCCTGGTTTCGCATCGACCTGCACCGCATCTCGACCGGCGCGCTCATCATTGCGCTCGGCCTGCTGGTCGACGACGCCATGATCGTGGTCGAAATGATGTCGCGAAAGATGGAAGAGGGCCTCGACCGCTTCAAGGCGGCTACC
>CAIKZV010000082.1 GCA_903831925.1 uncultured Burkholderiales bacterium | reverse complement strand
GGGCAATGTCACCGATGACGATCTGCTGGCCGGCGTGCTCAAGGCGGCCGATGGCCGCTATGCCGAGAAGGTCGAGCAGGTCGGTCGTGAAGGCTTCCAGGGCTTCGAGCGCTCGATCATGCTGCAGTCGATCGATCAGCGCTGGCGCGAGCATCTGTCGGCGCTCGATCATCTGCGCCAGGGTATCCACCTGCGCGGTTATGCGCAGAAAAATCCCAAGCAGGAATACAAGCGCGAGGCCTTCGACCTTTTCGAGAGCATGCTTCAGTCGATCCGCGACGAAGTCGTCCGAATCCTGATGAATGTCCAGATCCAGAGCGCCGAGCAGGCACAGCAGGCCGAAGCGCAGGTCGAGCGTCAGGCAGAGCAGTCCTACTCGCAGGCCTCCTATACCCATGCCGATTTCGCGGCTGCCCCGGATGCCGATGCCGAGGCGGTGGCGCTTGCTGTGCAAAACGCACCCGCTGCGCAATCCGATGCCAAGTCTGGCGAGTCGGCTGAGCAGCCCTTCCGGCGCTTCGGCAACAAGATCGGTCGCAACGATCCTTGCCCCTGCGGCTCGGGCAAGAAGTACAAGGTCTGTCACGGCCAGCTGGGCTGAAGGAGAGCTCCCCCATGCCAGTCAACCTGAGCGCCCCCGATCCGGCCACCCTGAAAGCGGTGGCTGGTATCGAATTGGGCACCGCCAAAGCCGGTATCCGTAAACCGGGTCGCCGCGATGTCCTGATTGCGCGTATTGTGCCCGGTGCCACCGCAGCGGGTGTCTTCACCCGTAATCGTTTCTGCGCCGCGCCGGTCCAGATTTGCCGTGACCATCTGGCCACCGGCGCCGGGGTGCGCGCTTTCGTCGTCAATACCGGCAATGCCAATGCCGGCACCGGCGAACAGGGCCTGGCTGCCGCTCGCGATACCTGCGAGGCGGTCGCCCGCCTCATGGATTGCTCGCCTGCGCAGGTGTTGCCCTTTTCCACCGGCGTGATCCTCGAACAGTTGCCGCTCGACCGGCTGGTCGCCGGTCTGCCGCAGGCGATTGCCGATCTCGATGCCGCCCACTGGGCGCAGGCTGCCGAGTCGATCATGACCACCGACACCCTGCCCAAGGCAGCCTCGCGCTCGGTCACCGTCAATGGCCGCTCGGCGGTGGTCACCGGCATCGCCAAGGGCGCCGGCATGATCCGCCCGAATATGGCCACCATGCTCGGTTTCATCGCGACCGACGCCCTGGTGCAGCAAGAGCTGCTCGAGCAATGGGTGCGCGAAGCGGCCGACGCCAGCTTCAACCGCATCACCATCGACGGCGATACCTCGACCAACGACTCCTTGCTGCTGGTGGCCACTGGCGCCGGCGCGCTCGATGCCGACGGCGCCGGCGGTCAGGCCGCGGCGGCGCTCAAGGGCGCGATCATCGAGGTTGCCCGCGAACTCGCCCAAGCGATCGTGCGCGACGGCGAGGGCGCGACCAAGTTCATCAGCGTGGTCGTCGAGCGCGCCCGATCGCTCGCCGAAGCTTCGGCGGTGGCCTATGCCATCGCCCACTCGCCGCTGGTCAAGACCGCGTTCTTTGCGAGTGATCCCAACCTCGGTCGCATTCTGGCGGCGGTCGGCTATGCCGGCATCGACGATCTCGACCAGACCGACATCGATCTCTATCTCGGCGATGTCCATGTCGCCACCCGCGGCGGGCGCCACCCCGACTACCGCGAGGAAGATGGTCAGCGGGTGATGAAGGAAGCCGAGATCACGATCCGCGTGGTGCTCAACCGGGGCGAGATGGCCACCACGGTCTGGACCTGCGACCTGTCGCACGATTACGTGTCGATCAACGCCGATTACCGGTCCTGATGCCTTCGATGAGTCTTGACGACGCCCTGCTGACCCGCCTTGCCGAGCGTGCCGAGACGCTGCTCGCCCGCATCGAATCGCTGCTGCCCCAGACCCCCGAGCCCGACTGGGACTCGGCGGTCGCGTTTCGCTGGCGCCGCCGCACCTCGGCCCTTGGCGCGCAGTCGTGGCTTGCGCCGGTGCGACATCGCGGCATGATCTCGCTCGACGATCTGCACAACATCGATGAGGCCAAGCGCCTGATCGAGCGCAATACCCGTCAGTTTGTGGCCGGACGACCCGCCAACAATGTGCTGCTGACCGGCTCGCGCGGCACCGGCAAGTCATCGCTGATCAAGGCTTGTCTGAACGCCTATGCGTCGCGTGGCTTGCGACTGATCGAGGTCGACAAGACCGACCTGGTCGATCTGCCCGACATCGTCGAACTGGTCGCCGATCGGCCTGAACGCTTCATCGTCTATTGCGACGATCTGTCCTTCGAGGAAGGCGAGCCCGGCTACAAGGCGCTCAAGGTGGCGCTCGATGGCTCGATTGCCGCCGCGTCCGACAATGTGCTCATCTATGCGACCAGCAACCGGCGTCATCTGATGCCCGAAAAGATGAGCGAGAACCTCGCCGCCAAGCACACCGAAGATGGCGAGATTCATCCCGGCGAGACCTCCGAGGAAAAGATCTCGCTGTCCGAGCGCTTCGGTCTGTGGGTGGCCTTCTATCCGTTTCGCCAGGACGACTATCTTGCGGTCGCCGCTCACTGGCTCGGTCATTTTGGCTGCACCGCCGCCCAGATCGAGAGTGCCCGCGGCGATGCGCTGCGCTGGGCGCTCGAGCGCGGTTCGCGCTCGGGTCGGGTCGCCTGGCAATTTGCCCGCGACTGGGCGGGCAGCCATGCCAAGCAGATCAGGCAAACCACTGCGCCCGCGGCGTCGAAGCCCAAACGCTCGAAGACCGCCGAAACGGCTGTGTCAAAGAACGCGCTTGAACCTGCCGCCGCCGCCCTCCCCAATTCGATCGGCCAGCGCAGGCGCTGAGCACCGATTCGCCGCGTCGACCCGGCCCGCCGATGACCGATGCTGTGCCCAAGCTGCTTGATGTGGCGGTCGGCGTCGTGCTGTCGGCCGACGGGCAGGTCCTGATCGGTCAGCGGCCCGCCGGCAAACCCTATGCCGGATGGTGGGAGTTTCCGGGCGGCAAGGTCGAGTCGGTCGAGTCGGTCGAGCAGGCCCTGGCCCGCGAACTGCACGAAGAGCTCGGGCTGGAGGCGGTCGAATCGACGCCCTGGATCGTGCGCGGCCACGTCTACCCGCATGCGACGGTGCGACTGTTCTTTCGGCGAGTGCGCTGCTGGCGAGGTGAACCGCATTCGCGCGAAGGCCAGTCGCTGGTGTGGCAGCCGATCGATGCGATCGGCGTCGCTCCGCTGCTGCCGGCCTCGCTGGGCCCGATTGGCTGGTTGCGCCTGCCCCCGTTCTATCGCATCTCCTGCGCGGCCGAGATTGGCGTCGCGGCTTTCGAGCAGGCGCTGGAGGGGCTGCTCCAGACGCAGCCGGTCTTTCTGCAATTACGCGAACCGCTGCTCGGCGAGGCCGAGTTCGAGCGGCTCTTTGGCCGGCTGCTCGCGTTGCGCCAGACGCATCCGCTGCGCATCATCGTCAGCAGTCGGCACCCGTCAGCCTGCTGGCAGGCGGTCGATGGCGTTCACCTGACCGCACGCGACCTTGCCGCGGCCACGAATCGGCCAAGCCTGCCCTGGGTCGCGGCCTCCTGCCATCGTCCTGATGAGCTGATTGCCGCCGATCGCCTCGGATGCGACTTTGCAGTGTTCGGGCCGGTTGCCCCGACCGACAGCCACCCTGGCGCGCCATCGATGGGCTTTGCCGGGTTGGCGGCGCAGATCGCCGCTACGCCAATACCGGTCTATGCGCTGGGCGGCCTGTCGCAGGTCGATCTGCCTGCAGCCGAATCAGCCGGTGCTCATGGCGTGGCGATGATGCGGGCGGCCTGGCGCTGACCGTCAACGAGCCGCGCAGGTCCGTTCGAAGGCTCAAGCCTCGCCGTCGTCGACCGAATCGTCGGCAGAATCATCGATGCTCGTGTCGCTGCCGATGGCATAGCCACCGGTCGCCCAGACACCGAGATCGATCATCTTGCAGCGCTCCGAGCAGAACGGGCGCCAGCGGTTGGCAGGCGAAAATTCGCTTTTTCGCCCGCAGATCGGGCAGTCGACGATCGGCGCCATCAGACTAGAGATTGCACAGGCTCAGTTCGAAGGCGACATCGCCTTCAAAAGGACGCGGCCGCAGATCGCCGTCCTGCGAGGTGAACCGGATCCAGAGCATGTACTTGTTGGCCGAGATCTCGGGAATGGCGCCGGTGTGCTCGTCGACCCGGATCTGCAGCATGTGATAGACCTTGCCGGCAAGCGACTGCTGCAGGCTGCCCTGATGGGTCGTGACCATCGACCGGTTGGCTGAATCGCGCAGCAGTCGCAGCACGATCACCAGGCTGGCCCGCAGCGGCCGGAACGGCGCCACCCAAGTCGAGATGTCGCGGTTGCGGATCTCGGCCGAGCGGTTGAGCCAGGCGTGATAGGAGGGCAGATCGAATTCGCAGGTGCCGCCGGCAATTGCCGCGCGGCTGCGGATGCTCATCAGCCATTCGTTGTCCCGCAGGTGCTGGCCGGTTTTGCCGGTGGTGGCACTCAGCGCCTGCGCTGCGTTGTCGATCTGGTCGAGCACGGTGTCGAGTGCTTCGGTCGACACCTCGGGGTTGTCCCGAAAGACGATCAGCGTCTGGCGCTGACGTTCGAGTTCCTGCAGCAGGTCGGATTTCAGGTCGGCGCGAGACGCCACCTCCAGGATCTCAAACAGCGTGGTGAGTGCCACATGGTGCTCGAGCGGGCCAGACTGGTCGGCGAAGTGGTCGAACCGCCCGAACAGGTCTTCAAGCCTGAGCAGCGTGCGGATTCGTTCGTTGAGCGGATATTCGTAGAGAATCAACGCAGGGGCCGTCCTGAGCAGGTCCTGAAGTCGGCGAAGAGATTTTGAATCATTCGCCCTTCATTGACAAACCACGGTAGAGCAGATCGAGGCGATCGACCTGCGCGGCGAGCGAATTCGGATCGCCGCTGTTGTCGATCACGTCGTCGGCGGCTGCCAGGCGCTGCTCGCGCGAGGCCTGAGCCGCCATGATCGCTTCGACCTGGCTGCGTTCGAGGGCGCTACGGCGCATGACCCGCTCGAGCTGGATCTCGGGCGGACAGTCGACCACCAGGATCCGCTGATATCGGCCGCGCCAGTCGCGCGATTCGACCAGCAAGGGGACCGCGACCAGCACATAAGGCGCACCCGCCTGAATCGCCGATTCGATGCCGTTTCGGGTGCCTTCTCGAATGAGCGGATGCAGGATGGCTTCGAGTCGCAGGCGGGCTTGCGGCTGCGAAAAGGCCAGCGAGCGCATATGGGCGCGGTCCATGCGACCGTCGGTGGCGATCGCCTCGCTGCCGAAGGCCGTGCGGATCGGCTCGATCGCCGCGCCGCCGGGGGCGGTCAGTTCGTGGGCGATCTGATCGGTGTCGACCAGTGCAGCGCCCCGTTCGACGAACAGATTGGCGATGGTGCTCTTGCCGCTGCCGATCCCGCCGGTCAGGCCGATGAGGACGGCGGCGCCGGCCGCACGAGAGGGCGTTGACGATGACTCAGGCGATGCCAAAGAAGGCTCCCAGCGGTTTTCCGAAATAAAGCGCCAGCAGTCCGGCGCCTGCCAGATAAGGACCGAAGGGAATCGGTGTCTCGCGCCGATGCTGTCGCGAGACGATCAGCAGGATGCCGACGGTCGCGCCGACCGCCGAGGCGAGCAGGATGATCGAGGGGATCTGCTTCCAGCCGAACCAGGCGCCAAGCGCGGCCAGCAGTTTGAAGTCGCCGTAGCCCATGCCTTCCTTGCCGGTCACCAGTTTGAAGATCCAGAAGATGGTCCACAGGATGCCATAGCCGAGCATCGCTCCGACGACTGCGTCGGCAATTGGCACAAAGGTGCCACTCAGGTTGAAGGCCAGCCCGAGCCACAGCAGCGGCAGGGTGATGTCGTCCGGCAGCAGCTGTGTATCGAGATCGATGAAGGTGAGGGCGATCAGGGCGAAGCTCAGCAGCAGCGCGCCGGCGCCGGCCGCAGTCGGTCCGAAGGCTGCGATGGCCAGCGCCGCGAGCAGACCGGTCAGGGCCTCGACCAGCGGATAGCGCATCGGGATGGACGCCCCGCAGTGTCCGCATCGTCCGCGCAGCATCAGCCACGAGACTACCGGGATGTTCTGCCAGGCTGCGATCGGCGTGCCGCAGTGCGGGCAGCGTGAACGCGGGGTCATCAGGTTGAACGGTGCGCGTTCGGCTGCCGGCTCACCGCGCAGTTCGGCCGCCTGGGCCTGCCAGTCGGCCTCCATCATTTTCGGGAGGCGGTAGATCACGACATTCAGGAAGCTGCCAACCAGCAGCCCGATCAATGCCGCAAGGCCGATCAGTGTGGCAGGTCCAAGGTCGTCCAGCAGTTCAATCGCAGGGCTGAGAAACATCGCATCGGGTGGCCATTAGCCGGTTGGCGGGCCATCGGGTGCTTACACCACCTGACCCAGTTTGAAGATCGGCAGATACATCGCGACCACCAGTCCGCCGATCAGTCCGCCGAGGAACACCATGATAAGCGGCTCGAGCAGCGATGCCAGTCCTTCAACCGCATCATCGACTTCGCCCTCGAAAATATCGGCGGCTTTGCCCAGCATGGCATCGAGTGCGCCCGACTCCTCGCCGATGGCCGACATCTGCAGCACCATGTTCGGGAACACGCCGACGTTGGTCATCGAGGTGGTGAGGCTGGTGCCGGTCGAGACCTCCTGCTGGATCTTGCGGGTGGCATTCAGGTAGACGATGTTGCCGGCTGCACCGCCCACCGAGTCGAGCGCTTCGACCAGTGGCACGCCGGCGGCGAACATGGTCGAGAGCGTGCGCAGCCAGCGTGCGATGGTGGCCTTGCGGATCACCGACCCGAAGATCGGCAGCTTCAGCAGCAACCTGTCCATGAAGAACTGGACTGCCGGCGATCGCTTCCAGGCCTGCATCAGGAAATAGAAGATGCCGCCAGCCACACCGAAGATCAGATACCAGTTCGATACGAAGAAGTCCGACATCGCCATCACGACCAGCGTCG
Organism: uncultured Burkholderiales bacterium; assembly: GCA_903831925.1. GTDB lineage: Bacteria > Pseudomonadota > Gammaproteobacteria > Burkholderiales > Burkholderiaceae_E > UBA4615. The sequence goes on along the minus strand of CAIKZV010000082.1, from coordinate 554 downwards.
GCATCGGCAGATCGGCACCGAAGCTCGAAAACACGCTCTTGAACGCCGGAATCACGAACAGCATGATCACGGTCACCACGATCAGGGCCACCCCGACCACCGCCACCGGATAGAACAGGGCCGATTTGATCTTCGACTTGATCGCCTGCATCTTTTCTTTATAGACCGCGAGGCGATCGAGCAGGTCGTCGAGAATACCGGCCTGCTCACCGGCACCGACCAGATTGCAGAACAGATTGTCGAAGTACAGCGGGTATTTCCGGAATGCCTGCGACAAGGAGGTGCCGGTCTCGACATCGGCCTTGATGTCGGTAAACAGCTTGGCGACCGACTGGTTCTCGCTGCCCTTGGCCACGATGTCAAAAGACTGCAGCAGCGGCACGCCGGCTTTCATCATGGTCGCCAGCTGGCGGGTAAAGAGTGTGATGTCCTTTTCCGTGACCTTCTTGCCCGACTTGTAGTGCTGCTTCTTGACCTTGGTCACCGTGATGCCCTGACGACGCAGCGTCGACCGCACGACCGCTTCGCCGCCTGCGCGCATCTCGCCCCGGATC
>CAIKZV010000081.1 GCA_903831925.1 uncultured Burkholderiales bacterium | reverse complement strand
GCCAGACCCTGCAGCAGTCGCAGTCCGATCAGGAGGATCGGCGCCCAGATGCCGATCGAGGCATAAGTGGGCAGCAGGCCAGTGACAAAGGTCGATACGCCCATGATCAGGATGGTGACCAGAAAGGTGTACTTGCGGCCCACCAGATCACCCAGTCGACCGAACACGATCGCGCCGAAAGGCCGCACCGCGAAGCCGGCGGCAAAGGCCAGCAGCACGAAGATCAGACGGGTGCTTTCATCAAGACCAGTAAAAAAGTTTTTTGCGATGATCGTAGCCATCGCGCCGAAAAGATAAAAGTCGTACCACTCGAACACCGTGCCGAGCGACGAGGCGAAAACCACTCGCTTTTCATCGGCTGTCATCGGTACCGGGGTCGCCGGTCCGCGGGCGGAGGATGCGGAACTTGCCATGTCGTTCTCCAGTGTCTTATTTTGAAATGCGCGTGAATTGCGCGCTATCGTGAGGTCAAAGCGTCGCGATCTTACTCGAAATAGATCAATCAGGGACTGACACGACGCAATTGCAACAACCGGGCCGACGAATCAGGGAAACCATCCCCGGCATCGCTCAACCAGCTCTCCCGGTGTCAGTCCTGCATGATCGACAACACACTCAGGATCAGCGCATGAACGATCAAGTCATATACATCGCCTGCCTGTGCGCTGCCTGGTGCCGCCTGTGCGACCAGCATGCGCCGGTGTGGGAGCAGGTGACATCGGAATTGCTGGCCCAGCACGTCGGACTGCATCGACACTGGATCGATATCGAAGATGAAGCCGAGCTCATGGGTGACTTCGAGGTAGAGACCTTTCCAACAGTGGTGGTGGTCGGTCCTGAAGGTGTGCGCTTCGCCGGGCCGCTGACGCCGCAGCCAGACACGCTGCGTCGCGTGCTGAGGGCCACCATCGAGGACGTACCGGGGGATGCCGGCTGGCCCGCCGTGGCGCCCGAGATAGAGGCTTTCGCACAGCGGATGCGTGAGCGCGTCAAACCGGCATGACCTGCGAAACTGCAACGCACCGATGCGATTTTCATCTGAGCGGTACGAGTTCCACATCGGGTAATTGCCTTCGACACCGCGCTTAATCACTTTGTGAACAAGCAAGCGCGGTTTCGTACCTTCTCTGTTGATGGGGGGCTGCCTAGCATGCCGCCCAGTGCCTTCTTATCGAGTCAGCCATGGTCCCCAACTCCGCTCTTCGACGTCGCGCCATGCTGGCTGCGGCGCTTTCTATCGTGGCAGTCACGCCGGCGCTGGCCGCTGGTACGACGCTGTTGAATGTGAGCTATGACGTGTCGCGCGAGTTCTACAAGGACTTCAATACCGTCTTTGCCGCCCATTGGAAGAAGACCACCGGCGAGGACCTCACCCTGAATCAGAGTCATGGCGGTTCGAGTCGCCAGGCGCGCAGCGTCGCGGACGGGCTGGAGGCCGACGTCATCACGATGAATCAGGCCAACGACATCGACATCCTGTTCGAGCGTGGCAAGCTCGTCCCGCAGGACTGGGCCAAACGGCTGCCGAACAACAGCGCGCCGACAACCTCGGTGTCGGTGATCCTGGTGCGCAAGGGCAATCCGAAGAACATCCGCGACTGGAGCGACCTCGGCCGCCCGGGCATCGGCGTGATCATCCCGAACCCCAAGACCTCAGGCAATGGTCGCTACACCTACCTCGCCGCCTGGGGCGCCGGTATCAAGGCCGGCCTGAGTCCGTAGGCGGCGAGGGCTCTGGTCACTCGCATTTTCGCCAACGTGCCGGTGCTCGACGGCGGCGGCCGCGGCGCCACCACGACCTTCGCGCAACGCAATCTCGGTGATGCCTTGGTCACCTTCGAGAGCGAAGCGCCCCTGATCGAGAAGGAGTTCGGCGGCGGCTTCGAAGTGATCTACCCGAGCCGCACGATCCTGGCGGAGAACCCGGTGAGCGTGGTCGACAAGGTGGTGGACAGACGCGGCACGCGCAAGCAGGCCGAGGCCTACCTGCAGTTTCTCTACACCGACGCAGGACAGGAAATCGCTGCCAGGCACAACCTGCGTCCGCGAAGCGAGAAAGTGCTGGCCCGGTATGCGAAAGCCTTTCCGAAGGTCAACACCTTCACCGTCGACGAGGTCTTCGGCGGTTGGACCCAGGCGCAGAAAGAGCACTTCAACGACGGTGGCCTGTACGACCAGGTGATCGCTGCGGCCAAGGCGCGTTGAGCCCGGCGCAGGCCAGTTTGTGATCCTCTCCCGCACGCTGCTCAGGCGACACTCGGTGTTGCCGGGTTTCGACCTGGCGCTCGGCTTCGCGCTGCTGTACACCAGCCTGATCGTGCTGATCCCGCTGTCGGCCGCGTTCCTGAAGACCTTCACGCTTACCTGGCAGCAGTTCCTGGACGCCACCACCACGCCGCGCGTGATGGCGTCATACCGCTTGACGTTCGGTGCGTCGCTTCTGGCGGCGCTGCTCAATGCCTTCTTCGGGCTCATCGTTGCCTGGGTGCTGGTGCGCTACCAATTCCCGGCCAAGCGCCTGATCGACGCCCTGGTCGACCTGCCCTTTGCATTGCCGACCGCGGTGGCAGGCATCGCACTGACCGCGATCTATGCGCACAACGGCTTGATCGGGCAGTGGCTGCCCTTCAAGGTCAGCTATACGCCGCTGGGCGTGTGGGTGGCGCTGGTCTTCATCGGCCTGCCATTCGTGGTGCGAACGCTGCAGCCAGTGCTGGAAGACATCAACCGCGAACTTGAGGAGGCCGCCGCCACATTGGGCGCGAGCCGCTGGCAGACCTTCACGAAAGTCATTTTCCCGATCCTCATGCCGGCGCTGCTGACCGGCTTCGCGCTGGCCTTTGCGCGTGCCTTGGGCGAATACGGCTCGGTGATCTTCATCGCCGGCAATATGCCGATGATCAGCGAGATCACGCCGCTGCTGATCATCACCAAGCTCGAGCAATACGACTACGCTGGCGCGACCGCTATTGCGGTGGTGATGCTGGTGGCGGCGTTCGTGCTGCTGCTGGTCATCAACCTGCTGCAGACATGGGCTCGCAAACGCCAGGGGGGCCTGTGAACCCCATAACGTCCGAAATCGCGGCCCTCCCGGCCGGGCCTGCTCCTGCGGGCGTGGCGCCTCGGGCCATGCGAAATGCCACCACCGAGCCAGTTTGGGTGCAGCGTATGCTGATCGGCGCGGCGCTCGCCTTCATGACGCTGTTCCTGTTCGTGCCCCTGGCGACGGTCTTCTTCGAGGCCTTCAAGAAGGGGATTGATGTCTACCTCGCGGCAATCACCGAGCCGGATGCGCTGTCGGCTATCAAGCTCACGCTGATTGCCACCGCCATCAGCGTACCGATGAACCTGGTGTTCGGCATGTCGGCGGCCTGGGCCATCACCAAGTTCGACTTTCGCGGCAAGAGCCTGCTGCTCACGCTGATCGATCTGCCTTTTTCGGTCAGCCCGGTGATTGCCGGGCTGATCTTCGTGCTGGTGTTCGGCTTGCAGGGCTGGTTTGGTGAGTGGCTGCGCGACCACGACCTGAAGGTGATCTTCGCGGTGCCGGGCATCGTGCTGGCCACGGTGTTTGTCACGTTTCCGTTCGTCGCGCGCGAGCTGATCCCGCTGATGCAAGCCCAAGGCGTCGAGCAGGAAGAAGCCGCGTGCATGCTGGGTGCGAACGGCTGGCAGATCTTCTGGCGCGTGACCATGCCCAACATCAAGTGGGCGCTTTTGTACGGCGTGATTCTTTGCAACGCGCGGGCGATGGGCGAGTTCGGCGCGGTCAGCGTGGTGTCGGGACACATCCGTGGCCAGACCAACACGATGCCGCTGCACATCGAAATTCTTTACAACGAATACCAGTTCGCCGCGGCGTTCGCGGTGGCCTCGCTGCTGGCGCTGCTCGCGCTGGTGACGCTGCTGCTGAAGTACATCGTCGAGCAGCGGGTGAAGGCGCAAAAGCG
>CAIKZV010000080.1 GCA_903831925.1 uncultured Burkholderiales bacterium | reverse complement strand
GTTTCAGCACGGTGAGGTGTTCGTCACCGAAGACGGTGCCGAGACCGACCTCGACCTCGGTCACTACGAGCGTTTCGTGACCGCGCGCATGCGTCGCTTCAACAACTTCACCACCGGCCAGATCTACGATTCGGTGATCCGCAAGGAGCGGCGCGGCGAATATCTCGGTCGCACGGTCCAGGTCATTCCCCACATCACCAACGAAATTCGCGCTTTCATCGAGCGCGGAGCGGGGGTCGCGTCAGAGTCGCCGGCGCAGGTTGCGATCGTCGAAGTCGGTGGCACGGTCGGTGACATCGAATCGCTCCCGTTTCTCGAGGCTGCGCGCCAGATGAGCCTCAAGCTTGGTCGGGGCAATGTCTGCTTCGTGCACCTGACGCTTGTGCCCTTCATCGCGTCGGCCGGCGAACTCAAGACCAAGCCCACGCAGCATTCGGTCCAGAAGCTGCGCGAGATCGGGATCCAGGCAGATCTGCTGCTGTGCCGTGCCGATCGGCGCATTCCCGACGATGAGCGCGACAAGATTTCGCTTTTTTCAAACGTCGCGCTCGATTCGGTCATCTCGGTCTGGGATGCCGACTCGATCTACAAGATTCCGCGCATGCTCCATGAACAGGGCGTCGATGACCTCCTGTGCGAAGCGCTTCGCATCGAGGCTCAGCCGGCCGATCTGTCGGTCTGGGATCGACTGGTCTATCGCCAGGAGCATCCGCAGCGCTCTGTTCGCATCGCGATGGTCGGCAAATACGTCGATCTGACCGAGTCCTACAAGTCGTTGACCGAGGCACTGACCCACGCGGGCATCCATACCGATTCGCGGGTCGAGATCGACTACATCGATTCCGAGCAGGTCGAAACCGATGGCTGCGCATCGCTCGCAGGCTTCGACGCCATCCTCGTGCCCGGTGGCTTCGGCAAGCGCGGCGTCGAGGGCAAGATCGAGGCGATCCGTTATGCCCGGGAGCATCGCGTGCCCTATCTCGGCATCTGTCTGGGCATGCAGCTTGCGGTCATTGAATATGCCCGGCATGTCTGTCACCTCGAGGGCGCCAACAGCACCGAGTTCGACCCACAGTCTCCGCATCCGGTGGTGGGGCTGATCACCGAGTGGCTCGATCGTGAGGGTCGTCTCGAAAAGCGCGATGCCGATTCCGATCTGGGCGGCACCATGCGTCTGGGCGCCCAGCGCTGTCCGGTGACTGAAGGCACGCTTGCTGCCTCGATCTACGGCGAGTCGGTCAATGAACGCCACCGCCATCGCTATGAGGTCAACAACCACTATGTCGGGCAGCTTGAGCAGGCCGGGCTGCGGGTGTCGGCGCGCACACCGACCGAGGGTCTGACCGAAATTGCCGAGCTTGCCCAGAGCGGACCGCTTTCGCATCCCTGGTTCGTCGGCGTGCAGTTTCACCCCGAGTTCACCTCGACGCCGCGCGACGGTCATCCGCTGTTTCGCTCGTATGTCGAGGCGGCCATTGCGCATGCCGCGCGCCGTGCGTCGGTGAGCCAAGTCGGTGAACCAACACTGAGCGGTGAACCAACTTTGAGGCCGATGGCATGAAATTGTGCGGATTCGAAGCCGGTCTCGATCGCCCCCTCTTTCTGATTGCCGGGCCGTGTGCGATCGAGTCGCGCCAGCTGGCCATCGACACCGCCGGTGAGCTCAAGGCGATCACCGCGGCACTCGGCGTGCCCTTCATCTACAAGTCGTCCTTCGACAAGGCCAACCGCAGTTCGGGCAAGTCGTTTCGCGGCCCGGGCATCGACGAGGGGCTGCGCATCCTCGACGAGGTGCGCCGTCAGGTCGGTGTGCCGGTCCTGACCGATGTTCACGACATCGACCAGATCGAGCCGGTTGCGGCGGTGGTCGACGTGCTGCAGACCCCGGCGTTCCTGTGCCGACAGACCGATTTCATTCGTGCCGTGGCCACCAGCGGCAAACCGGCCAACATCAAGAAGGGGCAGTTTCTGGCGCCGCACGACATGAAAAATGTCGCCGACAAGGCCCGCGAGGCCGCGATCGAAGCCGGACTCGATGGCGACTGCATCATGGTGTGCGAGCGCGGTGCCTCATTCGGCTATAACAACCTGGTCTCCGACATGCGCAGTCTGGCGATCATGCGCGAGACCCATTGCCCGGTGGTCTTCGATGCCACGCATTCGGTGCAGTTGCCGGGCGGGCAGGGCACCTCTTCCGGCGGTCAGCGCGAGTTCGTGCCGGTGCTGGCGCGTGCGGCCGTGGCGGTCGGCATTGCCGGCATCTTCATGGAAACCCATCCCGATCCGGCGCGTGCCCTGTCTGATGGCCCGAATGCCTGGCCCTTGCCGCAACTCGCTGACTTGCTGGCGACACTGTGCCAGCTCGATGCCCTGGTCAAACGCCAGGGCTTTGCGGAGCAGATGCATGGCGGCTGATCACTCCATCCCTTTCATGAGTCGCCTGTCATGACCCCTGCCTATGTCATCGCCGACGTCAAGGTCAGCGACCCTGATCAATACCGTCACTACACTGCCCTGACGCCGGCGGCGGTTGCTGCGGCCGGCGGCGAATTTGTCGTTCGCGGCGGCCGCACGGCTGTGCTCGAGGGAAAGTGGTCACCATCGAGGGTGGTGGTGATCCGTTTCGAATCGTTCGAGGCCGCGCAGGCCTTCTATGATTCAGCCCTGTATCTTGAGGCGCGCGGCAAGCGAGCCGGTGCCACCGACCATTTCAACATGATCATCGTAGAGGGGATCTGAACCAATGAGCACGATTGTCGACATCATCGGACGCGAGGTGATCGATTCGCGTGGCAACCCCACCGTCGAATGCGATGTGCTGCTCGAATCGGGCACGATGGGCCGAGCGGCCGTGCCTTCGGGCGCCTCGACCGGTTCGCGCGAAGCGATCGAGCTGCGCGACGGCGATGCGTCGCGTTACGGCGGCAAGGGCGTGCTGCGTGCGGTCGAAAACATCAACACCGAGATTTCCGAGGCGATCATGGGCCTCGACGCCAGCGAGCAGGCGTATGTCGACAAGATCCTGATCGAACTCGACGGCACCGACAACAAGGCCCGACTCGGTGCCAACGCGACGCTGGCCGTCTCGATGGCGGTCGCCAAGGCCGCGGCTGAAGAGTCCGGATTGCCGCTCTACCGCTATTTCGGCGGTTCGGGTTCGATGGCCCTGCCAGTGCCGATGATGAATGTCATCAACGGCGGTGCGCATGCCAACAATAATCTCGATATCCAGGAGT
>CAIKZV010000079.1 GCA_903831925.1 uncultured Burkholderiales bacterium | reverse complement strand
TGACCCCTACTTCACCGACCTGTCCAAGCCGATGCAGGCACCCGACAGCGAGCACTGGTTCGGCACCGACAATACCGGCCGCGACATCTTCAGCCGGGTGCTCTACGGATCGCGCAATACCCTGATCATGGCGCTGGCAGGCGTGCTCACCGGCGGTGCGCTGGGCGGCGCGCTGGGCATCGCCTCGGCCTTCTACCGGCGCCTCGACCCCTGGATCATGCGGCTGGTCGACATCATGCTGGCCTTCCCCGCCATCCTGATCGGCCTGTCGGTGGCGGCCATCGTGGGTCCCGGCATCGAGTCGGTGATCATCGCGCTGGTGGTCTCGACCGTCCCTGACGTCGCCCGGGTCGCCCGCGGCTCAGCCATCGGCATCATGGGTCAGGAATTCATGGAGGCCGGGCGAGCGGTCGGTGTCTCGAATGCGGCCCTCATCTGGCGCTATCTGACGCTCAACTGCATCTCGACCATCTCGGTGTTTCTCACCCTGCGATTCGGACAGGTGATCCTGGTGGGATCAGCGCTCGGTTTTCTGGGCATGGGCGCGCAGCCGCCGGAAGCCGAACTCGGCATGATGGCCGCACAGGGTCGCGATTTTCTGTTCATGGCGCCGCATATCGCCACGATTCCGAGTCTGGTGATCCTGCTGATCGTGCTGGCGGCGAATTTGCTGGGCGACGCGGTGCGTGACGTTCTGGATCCGAGACTTCAGCAGTAGTTTCAGATGGACAGCAGTTTCACCCGATGACGACAACAACGACCTGGAGACGAGCATGAAGACACTGGTGAGGGCCTTGGGCCTGGCGCTTTGCCTTGCAGCCTCAATGGCTCAGGGGCAAACGCTCAACTACATGAAGGCGCTCGATGCGCCGCATTTCGACGGACATCGCACCACCTGGTCACCGAGCTCGGATGTGATCAATCTTGTGCAGGACACCCTCGTCGCCCTCGACTGGGACGGCAAGACCGCCCTGCCGCTGCTGGCCAAATCCTGGACTGTCAGTCCGGACGGCAAGACTTATACCTTCAAGCTGCGAGACGACGTGCAGTTCTGCAGTGGCAAGAAGTTCACCGCCGCCGATGTCGTCTACAGCTTCAACCGCCAGCGCGAGGTCAAAGGGCCCTTCACCTGGCGGGCCGGCAAGCTCAAGGAGCTCAAAGCGATCGACCCCTACACCGTGTCCTACGAGATGACCGAACCCTATTCGGATCTGCTCGTGCAGCTCACGATGTTCAACAACACGATCCACAATAAAGAAAGCGTCGATCAGCTCGGCAAGGACTACGGCATCAAGGGGCTCGACGGCACCGGCCCGTGGTGCTTTGTCTCGTGGCAGCCGCGTACCGAGGTCGTGCTCAAACGCCACGACGCCTATCGCTGGGGCCCGTCGATGTACACCAACCCGGGGCCGGTGAAGTTCGAGCGGATGTCGATCAAGATCGTGCCGGAAGACTCGAGCCGGCTCGCTGCCATGATGGGCGGTCGTTTCGACATCACACCGCACTTTCCGACGCAGTTCATCGACCAGGCCAAGAAGGCGCCGATGCTCAATGTCGATCAGGCCAAGCCGAATTTTCAGCTGATGTATTTCGGCTTCAAGATCGATCGGCCGATGGTCTCCGACCCGCGCGTGCGCGAAGCGATGAGCATTGGAATGAACCGGGCCGAGCTCACCAAAGCGGTCATGCTGGGCCAGGCTGATCCGGCCTATACCTATATCGACCCTGAGGCGCTCGATTTCGCGCCATCGACCAAAGGCATCATCAAGGAAGATGTGAACCGGGCCAAGAAGCTGCTGGATGAGGCCGGCTGGAAGCCCGGTCCTGACGGCATCCGGGTCAAGGACGGCGTGAAGCTCGCACCGATCGTCTACATCCCGCAGGTGACCTACTTCCCGCGCATGACCGAGGCCATCCAGGGCTATATGCGCAAGATCGGTGTCGACTGGAAAATTGTGGCGCTTGACTCCACGATCATGCCCGCCAAGCTCAGCGGTCAGGACTTCGACATCTGGACGGTCACCGTGCCGTATCTGTCAGCCGGCGAACTGATGAACTTCTATTTCGACTCGGCGCAGATTCCAGTGCCCAACCGGATGAACTACAAGGACGCTCAGACCGACGAGGCGATCCGATTCGGGCGTACCGCACTGACCGACGCCGACCGGGCCAAGGGCTATGCCGCGGCACAGGAGCGGGTCATGAAAGACCATCTCTGGATGCCGGTCATGAACGTCAAGATGTACCAGACCTCCAACAAGAAGATCAAGGGTGCACGCGCGCACATGCTGTATCAGTACACCTACTACAAAGGCCTGGATATCGCACCGTGAACGAGGCATCCAAGCTCATGAGCGATTCACCGCTGCTCGAGGTCGAGGGCCTTCGCACCTGGTTCGAGACCGATCGCGGGCGTTTCAAAGCGGTTGACGGCATCAGTTTCACCGTCAACCGCGGGCGCACCGTCGGGTTGGTCGGCGAATCGGGCTGCGGCAAGAGCGTGACCTCGCTGTCGCTGATGGGCCTGGTGCCGTCGCCCC
>CAIKZV010000078.1 GCA_903831925.1 uncultured Burkholderiales bacterium | reverse complement strand
CATCGGCGGTCAGTCGGCAACGACCTTGACGCCCTTCCAGAACGCCACCCGACCCTTGATCTCACGCGCAGCCTCTTTCGGCTCGGCGTAGTACCAGACCGCGTCGGGGTTCGACTCGCCCTCGACCGTCAGGGTGTAGTAGCTCGCCAGCCCCTTCCAGCCACACGTGGTGTGGGTGTTGCTCGGCGAAATCAGATCCTGACGCAGCGACTGCGCCGGAAAATAGTGGTTGCCCTCAACCACCACCGTGTCATTGCTTTGCGCAATCACGGTGTCTTTCCAGATGGCTTTCATTGATCAGTGCTCCTTCGCATCGGCATCACAAAGCCCGCCATTGCAACGCGTTGCATCGAGCTTGCCCAAGACAACCCCAACGGCGCAATGGTCTTGTCGGCCTTGAAATGGCTCCGAAGCGGCAACTTCGGCTGTCGGAAGGGCACTCGGGAGGCTGATCGGTCGGCCTGTTATCCTCGGGCCGAATCATGTCAGCCCTCTCGCCGCCCGCCCTGCCCGACAAAGCCCCTCGCGCGCCCGCCATGGGCTTCATCATGCTGACGGTCCTGATCGACATGATCTCGATCGGCATCATCGTGCCGGTGTTGCCGGGTTTCATCGGCAGTTTCACCGAAGGCCCGGCCGATCAGGCTTACTGGCTGGGCATCGTCTCATTTGCCTTCGGCCTGGCCAACTTTTTCGGTGCACCGATACTCGGCGCGCTGTCAGACCGGTTCGGCCGCAGACCGGTGCTGCTGCTCGGATTTTGCGGGCTCGCTCTGAATTTTTTTGCCACCGCTCTGGCCACCTCGATCGCCATGCTGATTGCGGCGCGTCTGGTGGGTGGTCTGATGCAGGCCAATGCCGCGATCGCCAATGCTTATGTTGCCGACATCACCCCACCCGAGCATCGGGCCAAGCGCTTCGGCATGCTGGGCGCAATGTTCGGCATCGGCTTCATTCTCGGGCCGATCATCGGCGGGCTGCTGGGGGCCATCAACATCCACCTGCCTTTTTATGCGGCAGGCGCACTCGCCCTGCTGAACCTGCTCTACGGCTATTTCGTGCTGCCCGAATCGCTGCCGCCCGATCGACGCCGTGCGCTGTCGTGGTCTGCCGCCAATCCGCTGCGCTCGCTCAGAGAACTTGCCCGCCTCAAGGGTGTCGGGTCGCTGATGGGCGCGATTGCGCTCACCGGACTGGCCCAGTTTGTGATGTACACCATCTGGGTGCTCTACAACACCCTGAAATTCGGCTGGGACACCGAGCACAACGGCTGGTCGCTCGCCGCGGTCGGCGTGATGGCGGTGATCGTGCAAGGGGCGCTGCTCGGCCGGCTGCTCAAGCGATTTACCGCGCCGCGCCTGGCAGTGCTTGGCATGGTGTCGCAAACCCTGGCCTTTGCGATGTACGGCCTGGTCTCGCAGGGCTGGATGATGTACGTGGTGATCGCGGCCAATATTTTCGGGCTGACAGTGACTGCCTCGATCCAGAGCATCGTGAGCCAGGCTGCCAGCGAGAGCAATCAGGGTCAGACCATGGGCTCGGTCAGTTCCCTCAACAGCCTGATGGCGGTTGTCGCGCCGATCCTGGGCGCACCGATCCTGGCGGGGGTGACCCATCTGGCCACCACCGACTGGCGCATGGGCGCGCCGTTTTTCCTGTGTGCCGCCCTGCAGGCCGGTGCGCTGATCCTCGCGATCAATCACTTTCGCCGACCTGCCCACTGACCGGGCTGACGCCGGATCAGTGCTTGTGCCCGGACTTGATCATGTCGTGGCCAGCCAGACCATCGTGTCCGCTCGCCTGCCCCATCAGCGCGGCCATGCCATTGCCGACCATCTGATCAGGTCTGACCCAGCGGTCGAAATCCTCGGCATCCACCTTCAAGGCAATCGCGGCATCGCGAAGCGTGGTCCCTTCGACATGGGCGCGACGCGCAATCTCGGCAGCACGGTCATAGCCGAGATGCGGCGACAGCGCGGTCACCAGCATCAGTGAGCGCGACAGCAGCTCGCGGATGCGTACCTCATCGGCCTCGATACCGCGCACGCAATGCGTCTCGAAACTGCGCATCGAATCAGCCAGCAAACGCACGCTCTGCAAAAACGCATGGGCGATCAGCGGCCGGCTCACGTTGAGCTCGAAATTGCCGCTCCCACCGGCCAGTGAGATCGCCACATCGTTGGCCATCACCTGACAGCAGACCATCATCAGCGCTTCGCACTGGGTCGGATTGACCTTGCCCGGCATGATCGAACTGCCGGGCTCATTCTCGGGAATCCTGATCTCGCCGATGCCGGAGCGCGGCCCCGAGGAAAGCCAGCGGATGTCGTTGGCGATCTTGTGAAGCGCCACCGCCAGCACCTTCAGGCTGGCGTGTGCGGCCACGATCGCATCGCAGGCGGCGAGTGCCGCGAACTTGTTCGGCGCGCTCACAAAGGGCACCGCATGCGACTGCGACAAAACCTCGGCCACCAGTTCACCAAAGCCCGGCGGTGCATTGAGTCCGGTGCCCACGGCCGTGCCGCCGATAGCCAGCGGATACAGACAGGGCAGGCATGCGGTGATGACGCTGCGGGCCTGGGCAAGCTGCGCCACATAGCCCGAGAACTCCTGGCCGAGCGTGAGGGGCGTGGCGTCCTGCAAGTGAGTGCGGCCAATCTTGACGATGCCGGCGAACTCGATCTGCCGCTCGCGAAGACTGTCGTGCAGCGCAACCAGCGCGGGCAGCAGCGCCTGCATCATGCCGAGCGCACCGGCCAGATGCATCGCGGTCGGGATGACGTCGTTGGAGGACTGCCCGAGATTCACATCGTCGTTCGGATGCACACGACGCGCCTCGCCGCGCGAGCCGCCGAGCAGCTCGGATGCGCGGTTGGCCAGCACCTCGTTGAGATTCATGTTGGTCTGGGTACCGGAGCCGCTTTGCCAGACCCCGAGCACAAACTCGTGCGCATGTTCGCCCGCCAGCACTTCATCAGCGGCCGCAATGATCGCCAGCGCCTTGTCGTGTGGCAGCCGGTCGAGGCGGGCGTTGACTTGCGCGCAGGCGCGCTTGACCTCGGCCACCGCACGGATCAGCTCAGGTGGAATGCGTTCGGTCGAAATTGCAAAATGCTCAAGCGCCCGCTGCGTCTGGGCACCCCACAGACGCCCCTGCGCCACGCTGATCGGGCCAAACGAATCTGCCTCGCTGCGCATCTGGGTCATCGAATGCTCCCGCTGGCCTGCACAGGATGGCGGCCTGATGAACGACGAAGCCAGACTCGTGCCCGGCCCGAGGGTGTCAGGCGTGGGCGTCAGTGGCAGGACCCGGCAGCGACCGCGCAGTGCAGGCGCAGCCGGGCGATGAGCCATCAGGGGGCCTTGCGGACACCGTCGCGCTCGGCCTCGGCGATCAGCCTGCGACCGTCTTCGGGCAGCAGATGACGCTGGCTCACCAGATCGGCCACGGCCTTTCGCACCGCACCGACATAAGCCTCACGACTCGGATAGCGCTCCTCGATCGACGGCCGCGGGTCCCCGGCGAGCGCGCGCTCCTGGCGGGTCTGCGCAAACGGAATAAAGCTGCCCTGCAGCGTGCAAAAGCCGTCCTGAAAGAGCGAATCGTCGAAGGTGTTCCAGCCGGTGTAGGTGCCGATCGGCACCTGAACCATGACGTTGCGGATGGCGCCGAGATCGTTCCCGTCATGGGCAACCTGCGCCACCAGGTTGTTGTAGCGGGTGGTGCCAATGCGCGGCGGCTCGATCAGCAAAATGCCCGCGGTCTCGCCGGCCCTGAACTGATCGCCGTAGTTCTGCACATGCAGCGGGTTGCTCAGCCCCAGAAAGCGCACGGCAGGCCGATCGACTCCGCCATAGCGATTTGCCGGGATATAAGGGAAACGCACCTGGTCGGGTGCAACCAGATTGCCGGCCGCAATGGTTGGCCGCGCACTTGGCGGCGGCTCGGTGCCATCGCGCATCCAGAGCACGAGCGACTGCAGCAGCGCCCGCATCGTCCAGCTCTGGGGGTTCGGGTTGGACTGCTGCAGGCAACCGGCAAAGGGCGCCTTTTGCGGCAGCGGCAGCAGCGCGGGGGCATGCTGGGTCGAGGCCATGATGTAGCTGCGCACATTGGCCGGCTCGGTCAGATCGACCGTCCCGAGCGAATCGGTAAAGCCGAGCGACTGGCGCAGCTCCCAGACCTCGAGCGCGGTCGCGGCATGGATGATCTTCGGGCAGGACCGATCGGCGCTGCAGCGATCAAGGATGCCTTGCGTTCGACCGGTGAGCGGATCGGTGGTCGCGCCGTAGGCAAACGGAAATTCAGTGCCGGGATAAAGGTTGTCGACCTGCTCGGTGCCGGCAGATCGGCCCGGCTGACCAAAGCGCACATCGAGCGGCATCAGGCCACCGCCAATGTGCGGAATCGCGCCATCGAAAACGATACGCCCGCGCTCGTCGCGGTTAAAACCCCGGTGCAAAAAAGAGCGTACGAAGCGCCCGCTTTGCGAGGAGCCCATCACGATCGATTTCGCATCGGGCATCCTGACCGGATTGACCGTGCCTGCGGCATCGGCCTCGTCATGCTTGAGAAAGGCACCGATGTCGCGCGCCACGGCAAAGCCGATGCCAAGCACCAGCGGATCACGGGCCCGATAGGTCAGTTCGTAGACCCGCCCCGGTTTGAACCCTGACGGCAGGCAGATCTGGGTAGCGCTTGGCGTGGCTGCGCCACCCTGCGGGCAGGCACCGAAGGACCAGTCCGAGGCGGGAATCAGCATCGGTGCCGCCTGCCCGCGCATACTCACGGTGAGGGTCGGCACGAAGCCATCGGCAAAGGCCTTGCGGTGGTCGGTCTCGACCGTCGGATAAGGCGCGGTCGATGCCGCGGTAAACCAGCCGTGGCTCAGATTGAGGGTGGTGCTTGGTGTCTGCGTGACCAGCTCGGAGCGCACCGTGCCGGTCACCGGCGAGCCGTCTGGCTGTCGCGCCACCGGCACCTTCAGCAGCATGCGGTTGTTGCCCGGCAGGACATCGCCCTGCCACCCAAACCAGACCATGGTGTAGCCCTGGCGCTGCATGAAGCCGTCGCCGGCATCGTCGAGATTGTTGATCCGCGTCAGATTGCCCGGCACGTCGGCATTGAAGAGGCTGTGGCCGCCCTTGTTGCCGCGGTTGAGGATGTTGAAAAACAGAAGCCCATTGGCCTTGGCGCGCTGCGCCGGGCGCAGGATCTCGACATCGGACACATACTCGACGCGACCCGCGGCATTCCGCGGCGCAAGGCCAATGTCCTGGATCGACGCATTGACACCGGCCTGGGGATCGAGGCTGCCGTGCGCTTTGGCGATCACGCGCTCGTAGGTGCCGATGCCATCGAAAGCGGTATTGCCAAAGGCCGGCTCGATGCGAACGACCTCGAAACGGTCGATGCGGGCATGTGCCGCGCCGGTGAAGCTCAAGGCCGCGATGGCGAGCTGAGCGGACAGGATCAGTGACCCCGACTGTCGATTCATGATGTGTCTCCTTTTGCCGGCATTGTCGCCGAGTTATAGTCGAAGCGCATTCCAAAGCGCGCGCCAAGCCGCGACAACACACCAGGAGATCTGACATGCCTTATGCCAACGGTCGGCTGATTCACGATGCAGACAGCCATCTGATGGAGCAGGGTGATTGCCTTGACCCCTATTTCGAGGCGCGCCTGCTCAAGCGTTATCGGGAATTGCCTGCCATGGCCGCCAAGGCCGAATCACATCGCAGCGGCGCCGAAGGCCGCAGGCTGCAGGACGATGCGCAGTTCAGGGCCGGCGTCGACGCGAATGTGCTGCTGCGCAAGAACTATGAAGCGCACGGATCATTCATCGCCAAGGACCGGCCCCATGCCCTCGACCTCCTGGGCTTTGCCAGCCAGCTGGTCTTTACCACCTATTGCCTTGGCAACTTCGGTCTCGATCAGTCGGACGACCTTGAGCTCTGCTACGCCGCGGCCAGCGCCCACAATCGGATGATGACCGACTTCTGCTCGGTCGATGCGCGCCTGCTCGCGACCGCCTATGTGCCGCTCGAAGACTTCGAGCGCAGCAAGACAGTGGCCAGCGAAGCCATCCGGCTCGGTGCGCGAGCACTGATGATTCCTTCAGCCTGCCCGCAAAGGCATTCGCCAAGTCATATCGCGCTCGACCCGATCTGGGCGATGGCGCAGGAAGCCGGCATCCCGATCCTCTTTCATGTCGGCGGTGAAGAAAAACTCAATGCGGTCTACAAGGAAAACGGCCTGCCGCCGGTGCCCGATTTTCATGGCGGCGATGACAACTTCACCTCGGTCAGCTATATG
>CAIKZV010000077.1 GCA_903831925.1 uncultured Burkholderiales bacterium | reverse complement strand
CCCCCCGAATGACCATGTCCTTCAGGCGCCCCACGATATTGACGTAGCCCTCTTCGTCCATCGTGGCTAAATCGCCGGTGTGCATCCAGCCGGCAACATCGACCGCCTCGTGGGTCTTGCCGGGGTCGTTCCAGTAGCCGCGCATCACCGAATAGCCCCGGGTACAAAACTCGCCGGTGACGCCGCGCGGCACGATGCGTCCCTGCGAATCGACGATCTTGACCTCGATATGCGGCTGCACACGCCCGACCGTCGAGACCCGTCGTTCGAGCGGGTCGTCGACCGAGCTCTGTGTCGAGACCGGTGAGGTCTCGGTCATGCCGTAGGCGATCGTCATCTCGCGCAGATGCATCTGCGACTGCACGCGCTTCATCACCTCGATCGGGCAGGGCGAGCCGGCCATGATGCCGGTGCGCAGTGACGACAAATCGAATTCGGCAAAGCGCGGATGATCGAGCTCGGCAATGAACATCGTCGGCACGCCATAGAGCGCGGTGCAGCGCTCGGCCTGCACCGTCTCGAGCACCGCCAGCGGATCGAAGGCATCGGACGGATAGACCATGGCCGCGCCGTGGGTCATGCAGCCGAGGTTGGCCATCACCATGCCGAAGCAGTGGTAGAGCGGCACCGGCGCACACAGCCGGTCTTCCTGGGTCAGCTTGATCGCCTCGCCGACGAAAAAGCCGTTGTTCAGGATATTGCGATGCGTGAGCGTCGCGCCCTTCGGAAAGCCGGTGGTGCCCGAAGTGAACTGGATGTTGATCGGGTCGTCAAACTGCAGCGTGCCTGCGAGCTCGGCAAGTTGCGCGCGCTGCGCCTCGCCGCCTGCGTTCGCGACCTCGTCAAAGTTCACCATGCCGGGGGTCGAGGCTGCGCCGAGCCGGATCACGCTTCGCAGGTGAGGCAATGCCGCCGCATGCAGGTCATGAGGTGCGGCGGTGGCGAGCTCAGGCGCGAGGTCCTGCACGATCGCCAGGTAGTCGCTGGTCTTGAGCGCCGGCGCCAGCACCAGCGCCTTGCATTCGACCTTGTTGAGTGCGTACTCGAGTTCGGCACGGCGATAGGCCGGATTGATGTTGACCAGGATCAGCCCCGCCTTGGCGGTCGCGAACTGCATCAGGGTCCATTCCGAGCAGTTGGGTGCCCAGATGCCGATCCTGTCGCCCGGCACCAGACCGATCGCGAGCAGACCCGCCGCCAGGGCATCGACCCGTGCGCCGAGTTCGGCCCAGGTCCACCGCACGTCCTGATGGCGCACGATCAGCGCGTCCCGATCGGCAAAGCGTGCGACCGTCCGATCGAAGGCCGACCCAATGGTCTCGCCGATCAGTTTTGCTTCAGACGTGCCGTGGTCATAGGACAGGGAAGACAGGGAATTGGGGGGCATGACGATCTCCGCAGGACGTATCGCGTGCAACCCCCGATGCTAACCGACTCGCAAGCGCATGCCCATCGCTGGCGAGGCTTTCGCCGACCTGTTGATGACCGGGATCCGGTTTTTAAAAATCAACTTTTTTTTCTCGGATCGGAAATCGGCCGCGGATTTCGATTCCCTTCGGCTTGACGCCTTCCGGTGGATCGTCAAGACTCGCTGCCGGTCTGTCGCTGCGGCGGCTTTCCCTGACACCTCATCCGCTGAAGATCCGCAGGAGACATCATGCAAGCCCGCTTTACTCGCGTCATGGCAGCCCTTGCGCTGGTTGCTGGACTTTCAGGCCTCTCGGGTCTCGCCCAGGCGCAGACCCTCAAAGTGGTGATGCACTCCGACATCAAGGTGCTCGATCCTCTGGTGAGCACGCAATACATCGTGCGCAACCACGGCCATATGGTCTGGGATCAGCTGGTCGCCTTCGACGAAAAGAACGAGGTGCGCCCGCAAATGGCGTCCAGGTGGACAGTGAGTGCCGACAAGCTGGTCTATACCTTCGTGCTGCGCGACGGTCTCGAATGGCACGACGGCACGCCGGTCACCAGTGACGACTGCATCGCCTCGATCAAGCGCTTCGTGCAGCGTGACCCGTCGGGACTGCGGCTTGCACCATCAATTGCCGGCTTCGAGGCGGTCGATGCCAAGACCTTCCGGCTCAAGCTGAAAGAGCCCTATGCGCTGGTCCTCGAGACGCTGGCCAAGCCGAGCCTGTCGCCGATGCTGATGATGCCAAAGCGCGTGGCCGAGACCCCTGCCTCCGAGCCGATCGGGCCCGAGAAGGTGATCGGCTCCGGGCCCTTCATCTTCAAGGCCGACGAGTGGAAGCCGGGCGAGAAGGTGGTCTATGTGCGCAATCCGAAATACAAGCCGCGAGCCGAGCCGCCGTCCGGATTTGCCGGCGGCAAGGTCGCGATGGTCGAGCGTATCGAGTGGCTGGCGATCCCGGATGCTCAGACCGCGGTCAGCGCACTCACCCGCGGCGAAGTCGATATGGTCGAGATCGTGCCGACCGACCTGTTGCCGCTGGTTGAAAAGGACAAGGCGATCACCGTCCTGCCCTTCAGCAGTGGCCAGTACTTCGGCCGCATGAATTGGGCCTTTCCGCCATTCGACAATGTCAAGGTCCGCCAGGCGGCGATGGTTGCCCTCAACCAGGAGCAGATTCTCAAGGGCGTGATTGGCGATCCGCGCTACTACAAGGTCTGCAAGTCGATGTATTTCTGCGGCTCGCAACTGGCGACCGACGCGGGTTCAGCCGGCTTTTTCCAGGGCGACGCCAAGCGTGCCCAGCAGATGCTCAAGGACGCCGGCTATGACGGCACCCCGGTGGTGATTCCTTATCCGACCGACCTGCCGACGCTCGCGCCGCTCGGGCCGCTGGCCAAGCAGCAGCTTGAGCGTGCAGGCTTCAAGGTGCAGCTCGCCCCGATGGACTGGCAGTCGATGGGCGCCCGTCTGCGCAAGAAAGACAAGATTGCCGACGGCGGCTGGAGCTTTTTCATGTCCTTCTACGATGCGCGCGATGCGCTCGACCCAATCGGTCGCACGGTGCTCAATGCCAACTGCAAGACCTCCTTCCTCGGCTGGCCCTGCGACGACAAGTTCGAGTTTTTGCGCAATGCCTATACCCGTGCCGATACGATCGAGGCCAAGCGCGACATCGCTCGCGAAGTGCAGGAGCGCAATACCGAGGTCGGCGTGTTCGTGCCGCTGGGTGAGGCGCGCTTCGTGGGCGCCATGAACCGCAAGCTCGAATACACCTTCAAGGCACCGATCACGGTGTTCTGGGGGCTGAAGAAGAGCTAGGGCTGCCGTGTTCGTCGCCGATTTCCGACCACCAGCGCCTGATCTTCGATGCTGAGCTTCATCCTCCGCCGTGTCCTGGCGGTGATTCCGGTGCTGCTGATCGTTGCGGTGCTGGTCTTCGGTCTGCTGCGGATGGTGCCCGGCGATCCGGCGGCGGTGATCGCCGGCGATGCTGCCACCAATGAGCAGGTCCGCGATATCCGCGAACGGCTCGGGCTTGAAAAGCCGATCCCGGTGCAGTTCGCGATCTGGCTCGGCAGACTGGTGCAGGGCGATCTCGGGCAGAGCTTCTTCTTCAAGAAGCCGGTGGCCGACCTCATCGCCCAGCGTCTCGAACCAACCCTTGCGCTCGGGGCGTGTGCCCTGGTGCTGGCGGTGTCGGTGGCGGTGCCGCTTGGCGTGCTGGCCGCGTTCAAACAGGGCAGCTGGATTGATCGGCTGGTGATGGGCCTGTCAGTGATGGGCTTTTCGCTGCCGCTCTTCGTGCTGGGCTATCTGCTGGTCTATGTCTTTGCGGTCGAGCTCGAATGGCTGCCGGTACAGGGCTATGCCAGGATCGCCGATGGTTTCTGGCCGTTCATCGAGCGGCTCATCCTGCCGAGTGTGGCCTTGTCGGTGGGCTATATCGCGCTGATTGCGCGCATCACCCGCACCAGCGTGCTCGAGGTGCTCAACGAAGACTACATCCGCACCGCGCGGGCCAAGGGTCTGACCGATCGCGAGGTGCTGGTGGGGCATGCGCTTCGCAATGCGGCGGTGCCGATTCTGACCATCATCGGTATTGGTCTGGCGGTGCTGATCGGCGGGGCGGTGGTGACCGAGAGCGTGTTTGCCATTCCCGGCCTCGGGCGGCTTACGGTCGAGGCGGTTCTGTCGCGTGATTTCCCGGTGATCCAGGCGCTGATTCTGCTGTTTTCCTGCGGATACCTGCTGGTCAATCTGCTGATCGATATCGGCTATGCCTTCCTCGACCCCCGAATCCGCTACTGAGTCGCTCGACCGAGCGTCGGGCTTGCCTGCGCCGCCTTCGCCACCTGGAGGGCCGTCGGCGCCGGTCTTGCGCTGGCGTTGCCTGCTGCGCCATCGCGCGGTCATGGTCGGCGGCCTGATCCTCATGGTGATGCTGCTGATTGCGCTGCTGGCGCCCTGGCTCGGCACGGTCGACCCGACCGAGATCGATGCCGCCGCGCGCAATCGCAAGCCCGGTGCCGAGATCACCCTCACCGGTGCCGACGGCGAGAGCCGCGAGCACACCGCGTGGTTCGGCACCGACAACCTCGGACGCGATCTCTACAGCCGGGTGCTCTATGGCACGCGCGTGTCGCTGGTGGTCGGGTTCACGGTGTCGGTGATCGCGATCTCGATCGGTCTGGT
>CAIKZV010000076.1 GCA_903831925.1 uncultured Burkholderiales bacterium | reverse complement strand
CCTTCAGGAACAATCAGCGATTATAGCGAGCGGCCTGCGCTGCGACCGGTACGTCGCCAGAACCAGGCCATTGCGATCAGCGGCCAGACGAGTGCGATCAGGCGCAGCAGCCCCTGCAGATTGACCAGCCTGCCGGAGCTGAAACCGGCGAGTGCGTCTTCGAAATAGCGGTCGGGGGGCGCGAGATTGACCAGCAGCGTCCCGATGGCCACCAGGGTCAGTGCGATCGTGGCCCTCGCCCGGGGGCTGAGCGTCTCCAGGCCATACAGGGCGATCGCGCCGACCAGCAGTCCGCCCTGCGCACCCGGGGTCAGCCAGGCGAAGGCTTCATCCGAACCGTAGACCCCCTGCATGGCGATGCTGCGCAGCCCGAATGCCGCGATCGCGGTGCTCAGCAGCACGATCAGCCTGCGCCGCGATTCGCGCACCAGCGCAAAGGCGATCGAGCCGGTGGCGCAGACCGCGCAGACCACGACCGCGGCTTCGATCGCCACCCCCCAGACCGCTGGCGCGCTGTCGCCCCAGAGCGCTTCGGTGAGCAGGGCCAGATCGGGCGGGTCGGGCAGATCGAGCGTGTTGACCAGGCGCTGCAGCAGTGGTCGCAGATTGCCGGTGGCAAAGAGCAGCCGCTGCGGCACCAGTTGCGTCGAGATCCACAGCAGCAGCATGACCCAGCCGGCCGGTGAGCCCTGCTCGAACCAGCGTTCGGCCACCGGGATCACCCGCCGACGGCCGCGCCGATCGGATCGATTGAGCTGCGCGCCGATCCAGCTGCCGACGACCGCGCCAAGACTGTTGGCGACCCAGTCGAGCAGCGACGGCACTCTGCCGGGCAAAAAGCTCTGAGTCGCCTCGAGCCCGAACGACAGGACCACGCAAAAGAGGCTGACCACGCCGACCGCCGTGGCGCTGGGCGCCCGTTTTAGCCAGCCAAGCGTGAGCAGCAGACCCAGCAGCAGGTAGGCGAACAGATTGCTGAGCAGGTCGAACCAGGTCCAGAAACGCGGCAAGCCCTGCCACAAGAACGCCCAGGCACTGCCGGTGTGCAACTTCCAGTCGCTCAGCGGATAAAGCGTGGCAATCACGATCGCGGCGACGAAGCCCGCGCCGAGCGCACGCATCAGTCGGTCTGAGGGCAGTTCGGTTGGCGACAGATCGATCATCTCAGGTCGCTCATGGTAAACAGGCAGCCTGCAGAGTGTCTGCGGCATCCGAGACTTTACGATGATCCCGCCCGATTTCGAGCACATCGACAGCATCGATTCGACCAGTCTCGAGCTGATGCGTCGACCCCTGCTGCCGATTGCCGACGCGCAGCGGCTGCGTTCGGCGGTCATATTGCTCGCCGACCGTCAGCTTGCCGGGCGAGGTCGAAACGGGCGTCAATGGCTGTCTGATGCGCAGCGTTCGCTCACCTTCTCGGTCGCCATCGATCGTCATGCGGGCGGCATTGTGCGGATGGGCTTTCCGCTGGCGGTCGGCGTCGTGCTTGCACAGGTGCTCGCCGGTCATGGCGCCCGCCCGCTGCTGAAATGGCCCAACGACCTCTACTGCGAGGTGCCTGGCGGCGTGGCCAAGGCTGGCGGCATTCTGGTCGAGGTCCGGCATATCGGTCATCTGACGCGCACGGTGGTCGGTTGCGGGCTCAATCTGGCTGGTGCGCCCGAATCGGCCGATCTCGGCCAGCCGGTCACCGCTTTCTTCGATATCGCGTCGATGCCGGCGCGGGTGCCGCTTGCGCAGGAATTCGGCGCGGCGATCTGCGCGGCCTTCGACGAATTCGAAAATCGGGGTCTGACCCCATTTTTGCAGGACTGGCGGCGTCTCGACATGCTGGCCGGTCATCCGATCGAGGTGCTGCGCCCTGACGGCCAGCGCGAGCCGGCACGGGCATTGGGCATCGACGACGACGGCGCGTTGCTCATCGAGCGGCACCCCGGATCGCCGACCGAGCGGATCATCAGCGGCGAAGTCGGTGTTCGGCGTCGCGCATCCGGCGACCCGACGGCCTGATCAGGCGGCCACCCCGAAATCGAAGCCACGGCCGGGGGCGGCATCGAAAAGCGCCCGCGTGTACTCATGTCGCGGCGCGGTGAAGACCTGGGTCGCGGTGCCGTATTCGACCATCCGGCCCTTCGACATCACCGCCACGTCATCGCAGACCTGTGCAGCCACCCGCAGATCGTGGGTGATGAAGAGCATCGCCAGGTTGAGCCGCTCGCGGATGTCGGCGAGCAGCGTCAGCACCTGCGCCTGCACCGAGACGTCGAGTGCCGAGACCGCTTCGTCGGCCACCAGCAGCTCGGGCTCCATGGCGAGCGCACGCGCGATACAGATGCGCTGGCGCTGGCCGCCCGAAAACTGATGCGGATAGCGATCGAGCGAGCTCGCCGGCATGCGGACCAGCTCGACGAGATTGCGGGCGCGTGCCAGGGCTTCGGTGCGCCCCAGACCGAAATTCATCGGCCCCTCGATCATGGCCTCGGCTACCGTGCGTCGCGGATTGAGCGAACGGTAGGGATCCTGGAAGACGATCTGCACGCGCTTGCGAACCGCGTGCAGCGCGCTGCTCGACTTGGTGGCAATGTCGTCGCCCGACAGCAGGATGCTGCCGCCGGTGGGATCGATCAGCCGCACGATGCAACGGGCGACGGTCGATTTGCCCGAACCGGATTCGCCGACGATGCCCAGCGTGCGGCCGCGCCGGATCGAAAAGCTCACGTCGGTGGCGGCCACCACATTGCGGTCGGGGCCCAGCCAGCGCTTTGAAAAATAGGTCTTGTCGAGTCCGGCCACCTCGAGCACCACCGGTGCCCCCGGCACCTCGGCACGCTCGACCACCTCGAGCTTGGGTACCGAACTCATCAGCATCCGGGTGTAATCGTGTCGTGGCCGCTTGAGCACATCATCACGCGGGCCGATCTCGACCAGATCGCCCAGCCGCAGCACCGCCACCCGGTTGGCCACCTCGGCCACGACACCGAAGTCGTGGGTGATGAAGAGCACGCCGGTGCCATGGTTTTTTTGCAGCTCGAGGATGAGGCGCAGGATCTGCGCCTGCGTGGTCACGTCGAGTGCGGTGGTCGGCTCGTCGGCAATCAGCAGCACCGGGTCGAGAACCAGCGCCATCGCGATCACGATGCGCTGGCGCTGGCCGCCCGAGAGCTGATGCGGATAGCTCTCGATGATTCGGTCGGGGTCGGGCAGCAGCACTTCGCTGATGATCGCGCGGACCTTGGCGCGCCGTTCGCTCGCCGACAGCGAGGTGTGCTCGGCCAGCACCTCGTCGATCTGATCGCCGCAGGTCATGACCGGGTTGAGTGCGGTCATCGGCTCCTGGAAGATCATCGACATGCGGGTGGCGCGCAGTTGGCGCAGACGGGCCTGCGAGGCATGCGTGATGTCTTCGCCCTGCAGCAGGATGCGTCCGCCGCGCACCGGCAGTGCCTTGGGCAGCAGACCCATCACCGATTGCGCGATCACCGATTTGCCGGAGCCTGATTCACCCACCAGGCAGACGATCTCGCCGCGCCCGACCGAGAACGACACGTTGCGCACCGCCGAGGACCGGTCGCCGCCGCTGGGCAGGCCGATGGTGAGTTCGTGGACTTCGAGGATCGGCGTGTCGGCCCGCTCGCTGCCTTCGTTTGCGATTGCCATGCTCATACCCGCTTGGCCATCTTGGGGTCGAGCGTGTCGCGCAGCCCGTCGCCCAGAATGTTGACCGCCAGCACCGTGACCGCGAGGAAGATGCCCGGGAAAAAGATGTTGTGCGGAAACTCGTTGAACTGGCTGCGACCTTCGGCCATCACATTGCCCCAGGTCGGAATGTCGGGCGGCAGCCCCACGCCCAGGAAGGACAGAATCGCCTCGACCAGGATGCCTGAGGCGCAGATGAAGGTGCCCTGCACGATCAGCGGCGCGACAGTATTGGGCAGAATGTGTCGCAGCATGATCTTCCAGGTGGGCGTACCCAGCGAGATCGCCGCCTCGACATAAGGCTCCTCGCGAATCGTCAGCACCAGCGATCGCACCAGGCGCGTGACCCGCGGAATCTCGGGGATCGCAATCGCGATCACCACGGTGAGCAGACTGCCGCGCCACATCGCCACCAGCGCGATGGCGATCAGGATGGCCGGG
>CAIKZV010000075.1 GCA_903831925.1 uncultured Burkholderiales bacterium | reverse complement strand
GGCTGGTGGCCGGGCTGCCGGCGCTCATCGGTGCCTGGCGCCATCCGGCCGGCGGCATGCTGCTGTCGTCGGGCAGCCACTTCGGTGTCGACAACCAGGCCTGGGTGCGCCCCGACCTGCTCGCCGGCCGGCGCCCGCGCACGATCAACATGTCGACCATCGGCGATGCGCTGGCCCAGGCCGATCCGCCGATCGAGGCGATGGTCGTCTACAACGCCAATCCGGTTGCGGTCGCGCCCGACAGCGAAAAAGTCATCGCCGGCTTCAAGCGCGAGGATCTCTTTACCGTTGTGATCGAGCAGTTCATGACCGATACCGCCGACTATGCCGACTGGGTGCTGCCGGCCACGACGCAGCTCGAGCACTTCGATCTGCACAAGACCTATGGTCATCGCTGGTGGGTCGCCAATCAGCCCGCGATTGCACCGCTCGGCCAGGCGCTGCCGAATTCGGAAGTCTTCCGGCGGCTCGCTGTCCGCATGGGTTTTCAGGATGCCTGTCTGCAGGATTCGGATGAGGCGGTGGCGGCCAGCGCACTCGCGCTCAATGACCCGCGACTGCCGGCGGCGCTGGCGACCGCTGCGGCCGAACACGGCGGCAGCGGGCCGAAGGCTGCGCGCGCGGCCCTCGATGTGCTGGGTGAACTGGGCTACGCCAAGGTGCAGGAGGCCGATGCGCCGTTTGCCGACGGCGGCTTTCCGTCGCCTTCGGGCAAGGTCGAGTTCGTTTCGGCGCGCCTGGCTGCGATGGGCCTGGACCCCTTGCCCGACTATCTGCCGCCTTACGAGTCGGCGCAGTCGTCGCCCGAGCTCGCGGCACGATTCCCGCTTGCGATGATTTCACCCCCGGCGCGGCATTTCCTGAACTCGACCTTCGTCAATGTCGACAGTCTGCGGGCCGCCGAGCGCGAGCCGGGGGTTGATCTGCATCCTGACGATGCCGCCGCGCGGGGCCTCGCCGATGGCGCGATGGTGCGGGTCTTCAATGACCGGGGGTCATTCCTGGCCCGCTGCAAGGTCAGCGATCGGACCCGGCCCGGCGTGGCCGCCGCCTGGGGCATCTGGTGGCACAAGCGCACGAAGGGCGGACGCAACGTCAATGCGGTGACCGGTCAGGCGCTGAGCGATCTGGGGCGCGCGCCGACCTTCTACGATTGTCTGGTCGAGGTGGCACCGGCATGAAGCGGCACATGCGCAGCACGCGTGGCGGCCTGAGACTGGCCGCAGCGGCCGGGCTGCTGCTGCTGGCGCAGGCCATCGGCGGCTGCTCGAGTCTGCAGGACGGGCCGGGCTATTACCTGCAATCGATGCTCGGTCATCTCGACATGATCAGCCGGGCCAAGCCGGTCAGCGCTGTGATTGCCGATGACGCCACCGATCCGGCGCTGCGCAAGCGCCTCGAGCAGGCGCGCACGATGCGCGTCTTTGCAAGCCAATCGCTGGGGCTGCCTGACAACGCCAGTTACACGAGGTATGCCGATCTGCAGCGGCCCTATGCGCTCTGGAATGTCTTTGCGGCGCCCGAGCTGTCGATGACGCTGCAGCAGTGGTGCTTCCCGGTGGCGGGCTGCGTCAGCTACCGCGGCTACTACGACCGCGTTGATGCCG
>CAIKZV010000074.1 GCA_903831925.1 uncultured Burkholderiales bacterium | reverse complement strand
CGGTATAAGTCACCACCGGACGCCCGGCGGTGCTGGCCTTGGTGACGGTCGGGTCGCGTACATCGGCCGGCAGATCGGCGCGCACGCGGCTGACCGCATCGCGCACTTCGTTGACCGCCTCGGCACTGTTTTTCTCGAGCACAAACTCAACCGTCACCGAGACCGCGCCATCGAGGATGCGGGTATAGACGTTTTTCACGCCCTGCAGCGTGGCCACCGAATTCTCGATCTTGCGGGCGACCTCGGTCTCGAGCTGGGCCGGCGCGGCACCCGGCAACACCGCATCGACGGTGACGATCGGCAGCTCGATATCAGGGAAATCCTGCACCGCCATCGACTTGAAGCCGATCAGCCCGGCGAGCGTGAGCAGAATGAACAGCAGCACCGCCGGAATCGGATTGCGGATCGAGAGCGCGGAAAAATTCATTTTCCGGCGCCTGAAACAGGAGCAGCAGGAGCAGCAGGAGCGGTCGGTGCAGCCGGTGCAGCCGGTGCAGCCGGTGCAGCCGGTGCAGCCGGGGCGGGCGCGGCGCCGCCAGCCGTGGCCGGCACCACCTGGACCAGATCGCCGTCGTTCAGAAACCCTGCGCCGGCCGCCACCAGCACCGCATCGGCGGCCAGACCTTCCCGCACCTCGATGCGATCGCCAATACGCCGCCCGAGCACGACCTTCTGCTGCGACACCCTGTCACCGGCCACCCGATAGACATAGGCAAAGCCGTCGCGCACAACCACCGCCTGCTGCGGCACGGTGAGCGCGCTGCTCGAGCCGAGCTGAAAGTCACCGCGGGCAAACATGCCGGCACGCGCGCTGCTGCCCACCGGCAGATCGACATAGACCAGCGCATTGCGGGTCTGGGCATCGACCACCGGACCTACCATGCGCACCGTGCCAATGATGCTGCCGCCGGCCGCGGGAAACACCTTGACCGGCTGATTCGCCCGCACTCGGGCGAGTTCGGTGGCGGTGACCTCGGCCCGCCATTCGAGACGGCCCTTGCGCACCAGGCGAAAGAGCTCCTGGCCGGTGGGCACCACCGCGCCGACCGTCGCCAGTCGCGCCGAAATGATGCCGTCATCGGGGGCCAGCACCTGGGTCATCTTCAGGCGCAACTGCTGCGACTGAACATGCGCCTGTGCAGATTGCACACGGGCCTGTGCAGACTGCACACGGGCACGCGCTGTCTGGGCCGCGGTGAGGTACTGGGCGATCTGCTGGGCGCTCAACGCCCCGCTGGGCTCGACCGCCTTTGCCCGATCGGCATTGGCCTGCGCCTCGGCTGCAGCCGCCTGGGACTCGGCCAGTCCGGCACGAGCCTCGGCCAGCGCCGCATCAGCACTGGCCAGATCGGCTCGCACGGTGTCGGTAGCAAAGACCGCGAGGACCTGTCCGCGCCGGACCGACGCGCCGATATCGGCCCGCACTTCGGCAATCCGCAGACCATTGACCTCGGCACCGATCGAGGCCTCCTGCCAGGCATTGATGCTGCCGTTGGCCGACAGCGTGTCGGCAATGTCGCTCTTGTAGGGACGAACGGTATTGACCACCAATGCCGGACGATTGGCGGGCGGCGCTGCAGGCGAGGCAGCCCGGGCTGCTGTCGGGACAAGGAGCGCGAGACTGAGCACCGCGCTGATGAGGCCAATGGGCACGCCGATGAGCACCGCCGCGCTGCCCACAGTGACTGCGACCGTCGGTGCTGGGGCAGCGGCAGCCAACGGCCTGTGCGATGCCGTGTCGATCGGGGAAAAGGTCATCGTGCGTCCATTCCTTGTGAGGTCGTCCATCCGCCACCGAGCGCGCGATAGAGCGCGACCCAGGCGGCCACGCGATCGCGCTGCACGCTGGCCAGCGACGAGTCGGCGACCAGCGAAAAACGACGCGCCTCCTCGAGGTCGAGCAGGCTGCCCAGACCATTGCGCCAGCGCACCTGCGCGGCGTCGAGCGCATCGCGATAGCCCTGCGAGGCGGTACGGGCGTCGACCTCGCGGGCGGCCGAACTCTGCAGCCTGACCAGTGCCTCCTCGACCTCGCGCACCGCGCCACGAACCCGGGCTCGGTACTCGGATTCGGCGGCGACATACGCCGCCCGAGTTGCCTCGACATTGGCGGCACGCCGTCCGGCATCGAAGATCGGCAAGGAGATCGCCGGTCCGAGCGACCAGTTGGTGAAATTCGCTGAAATGCTGCCGGTATCGAGGCGCACGGGGCCGATCGAGCCGGCCAGCGTCAGGCGCGGATACTGGTCGCCCACCGCCACACCGATATCGGCGCTCGCAGCAGCCAGTTCACGCTCGGCGGCAGCCAGATCGGGGCGCTGCATCAGCAGGCCCGCCGGCAGCGCACTGACGGCAAACTCGCGCGGCACCGGCAGCCCGCCGGGCGGACGCGCAAGCAGGGTGCGCACTGACGGCTCATCCAGACCAGTGAGCGCGACCATCGACTTGATGTTCACATCGCATTCGGCCTGCTGCCCGGTCAGGCGACTGCCGGCTTCGGCCGCGCTCGCGCGGGCCAGCGCCGCAGCCGCCGGCGCCTGAAAGCCGGCTGCGGCAGCCCGCTGGCTGATCGTGGCAGTTTCAGTGCGCGAGGCGAGATCGGCCTGCGAGATCGCCACCAGCGACTGGCAAAAGCGATATTGCAGGTATTCGGATGCAGCCTCGGCGGCGACCGAGACGCGCGCGTCGTGCCAGTTGTCGGTGCGCGCTGACAAGCGTGCGCCAGCGGCTTCCTGTTCGCGTCGAACCCGACCGAAGAGGTCGATCTCCCAGTTGGCCAGGACGCTGGCGCGCTGCTGCGAGACGGTCAGGACCGAGGTGCCGATCGCCAGCGTGCCGCGATTGGCCAGCGCGGTCGCGTCAACCGCCGGCAGGGCATTGGCCTGGGCGGCCACCGTGATCGCCCGGGCGCGCTCGATGTTGGCCGCCGCTCGCGCAAGCGTGGGGTTTTCGCGCTCGGCGGCGGCAATGAAGGCATCGAGCGCAGGGTCGTTGAACTGCTGCCACCAGCGCGCCAGATCGTCGTTGGAGCCGGCATGCGGAAGGGGCGCCTGCCAGCGATCGGCCTCGAGCTTGACCGGCGCCGGGGACTGGGCCAGTGCGATCGAGCGGTCGGGCGGCGGGCCGCGATAGTCCGGGCCGACCGAGGGCAGCCCGCTGCAGCCGGCGAGCACGGCCAGAGCCGCCGGCATCAGAGCGGATCGCAGCGAGCGGGTAAGACGGCCGATCACGTCACGCATGCCGGTGCGTCCGCCCTCATTCACAGGAGCACCCATGCACGCTCATGCGCCTGATGCCGCAGCACGACGCTGCCGCTCGCCTTCGATCATCGACATGGCATAGCCGGCGAGCCGGTCGGCCATGGCGTCGATGGCTTTCGGTCCGCTCAGCAGCAGCGGACTCAGCGCCTTGATGCCATCCTGAAACACGAAAGCATGCACCGCCATCCCGGCAATCGTGATGGCCAGCCGCTGGGTATCGAGATCGGGGCGACGCAAACCGAGCGCTCTCGTGAGCAGACGAAGCAGGGCCTTGTGCTGCGGCCTCACATCGCGCTCGAGCGCGGCCTGCCAGGCGCCGGTTGGTTGAGCCATCTCGCGAAAATGCAGCTTCATCACCATCCGGATGTCGTCGCCGGCCTTCAGGGGTTCGAGAAAATCGCCATAAAACCGGTCGAGCGCCTCATCGAGGCCGAGCGCCGGATCGTCAAAGCCGGTCTCGCGGTGCGGGCTCACCGATTCGGTGAGCAGCGCCCGGTAAAAACCCGCCTTGTCGCCAAAGTAATAGTTGACCGCAGCCACATTGACTTTCGCAGCCTGCGCCAGTGCGCGAACCGAGGTCTTCTCGAAGCCGCGCTCGGAAAAGAGTTTAAGCCCGGCGGCCATCAGGCGATTACGGGCTTCGAGACCGTCGACCCGAACCGGATGATGGGCAGCAGAGTGAGGCACTGGAGGTTGGCAGGAGGATCTTGAACAAGCGTTTTAATTTGAACGATCGTTTGCAGACTGTCAACCCGCGCAGCGTCGCAGTCTGTCGACCCTCCGGCGTGCGCTATTGTGACGACTCATCCCATCACTGCAGGAGCCCTGACATGTCAGCACTGGTTTTTCACATGATCGGCGGCGCGCCTGATCCGGTTGCCCCCTTCAGCCACGCGGTCGAGGCCGACGGTTGGGTGATGCTCACCGGTCAGATGCCGTTCACCGGCACCTCGAACACCTCGGCTTATCCTGAGTCGATCGAAGACCAGACCCGCCAGGTGATGCATAACCTCCAGGCGGTGCTCACCGGCTGCGGCCTGACGATGGCCGATGTCGCGAGCGTGCGGATCTACCTTCTGCACTTCGATGAAGACTATGCGCGCATGAACGCGGTTTATGCCACTTACTTCGCCGAAGGGCGCCGGCCTGCTCGCACCTGCATCGGCGTCAATGGCCTGGCGCGCGGTGCCCGCATCGAAATCGACATGGTCGCCCGCCGGCCGGCTGCGACCTGATCGCCTCATCGGCACTCGGTCTAGAATCTGCGGCTGACCTTTCGATCTGAAGACACCTTCCATGGCCTTCGCGTTCCCTTTTTCCGCCATCGTCGAGCAGCGCGAGATGAAGCTCGCGATCCTGATCGCAGCGGTCGACCCCACGGTCGGCGGCGTGCTGGTGCTGGGTGATCGCGGCACCGGCAAATCCACTGCGGTGCGGGCACTGGCCGCGCTGCTGCCCGAGATGAAGGCGGTGGTGGGCTGTCGCTATGCCTGCGACCCGAATGCGCCGCCCGGCAATTGCGAGGAGTGCGCCGCGCTGCGGGCCAAAGGCAAGCTCAAGACCCATCTGGTGCGCGTGCCGGTGGTCGATCTGCCGCGGGGCG
>CAIKZV010000073.1 GCA_903831925.1 uncultured Burkholderiales bacterium | reverse complement strand
GCGCCTGCGGTGCTGGCGCTGGTCGGGCAGACCGGCAACACGAATGCCCGCGTGCGCCCCGAAATCGAGGTGCTCGCCAAAGGCACGACCAACAGCGCCAACCTGACCGTCGGCAGCGCCATCGACCTGTCGACCATCCGCTACAGCACCTTCACCTCGAAAGACACCGCCGGCGTATTGTCCTTGCGAGCAGGCGGCGATCTGATCCTGAACGGCGCGTCGACCACGCCGGGCACCTCGGTCATCGCTGTCATCAACGACGGATTTGTTGCCGGCACCGACTTCACCGGCAAACCCGCCGCCTCGACCACTCTGGGTGCGGCCTTCGATGCCACTGCGAAAGACACCTGGTCCTACCGCCTGGTGGCCGGCGCCGACTTCGGCGCCGCGCAGCCGCTGTCGGTGCTGGCGCTGACGAATCCGGCCTTGGGTGCGACCGCAGGCAATGTGCGCCTGCTCAACTACCGCATCGTGCGCACCGGCACCGGCAATATCGATCTGGCCGCTGCACGCGACATCCTGATCGGCACCAGCAGCGCAACCGCCACCACGATCGCGTCTGCCGGGCGCGCCTCGTTCATGACTGCCGGCCGCCGCGCGGCCGATGTGCCCGGATTCGTCGATCCGCAGACCCTGGTCGACCTGCCCAACACGCCGATCCAGGCCGATCCGAAGACCAACTTCAACGAGGCCGGCGGATCGATCACCCTTGCCGCCGGCCGATCGATTGTCTCGACGATCGAGGATCCGCTGATGAGTGGCTGGCTGTTCCGCCAGGGCCAGGTCGATGCCCAGGGCCTGCCGGCTGAACAGGGCCAAGCGTCAGCGCTGGGCCTGGCGCCGGCCTGGTGGCCGCGATTCGACTTCTTCCGCCAGTCGGTCGGCGCGCTGGGCGGCGGCAATGTCACGCTGACCGCTGGTCTCGACATTACCGATGTCTCGGCCTCGATCGGCAGCTCCGGCCGAACGGTGCTGACCGGCGATGCCTCGCGCGACAAGCTGGTGGTCAATGGCGGCGGCAATCTGATGGCGCGTGCCGATGGCTCGATCCGCTCAGGCAGCTTTGGCGTGATGCTCGGCAGCGCTCAGCTGGTGGCTGGTGACAGCGTTGTGCAGTCGACGCTTGCCAAGCAGTCGACGCTTGCCGGCCTGGGCGACGCCGCCCTCAGTGTCGAGGCGCGCAACGGGCTGACCTTTGATCAGGTCTACAACCCGACCCTGTCCGAACAGCGCGCCACAAACGCCAAGGTGATCGGCACGAACAACCGCAGCTTCTTCAGCACCTATACCGATCGCTCGGCGCTCGAACTCACGTCTGCAGCCGGCAAGGTCTCATTGCAGGAGGCCTCGCCGACCCTGCTGCGAACCGGCACGGTGACCGGCGAGACCGCGGTCAGCATCGATCAGGCCGATCTGCAGCGCGTCACCTCAATGCGCCCGCCGACGCTGTCGGTGGCGGCAATCGGCGGCGATATCGAGATCATCGGCAAGCCGGCCTCCGGCACCACCGCCGCCACCAGTGCGGCGATGCTGCTCGCGCCTGCGCCAATCGGTGGCATCACCCTTGGCGCGGCCGGCTCGGTCACCGGCGTCGGCAGTCTGGTCCAGCTCGATACCGATCCCCTGCGCTCGTTCAGCCTGAGCCGCCCCGGGGTGCTCCAGGCCAGCAAGATCTTCACCTACGACGGTGTCTCGGCCTTCGACGAACTCACCGTCGGCAGGCTGGTGCCCACCTCGAGCGCCGCACCGCTGGCCCATGCGCAATACCTGGTCCACCTTGCCGATCCGCAGGTCTCGCGGGTCTATGCCGGACAGGACATCACCACCCTGTCCAGCATCCTCAATTCGACTTCTGTGACCACCTCGAGCGGTCGACTGCGACTGGTCTTTGCCGAACCGGCCAAAGTGCGCGCCGGCCGTGATGTCAGCGATGTCAGCCTCATCATCCAGAACCTGCGCGACGGCGATCTGTCCCAGATCACCGCCGGCCGCGATCTGAGCAATCGCACCCAGACGATCAACGGCCAGCTGGCCGGCAACAACGCCGGCGTTGTGGTGAGCGGACCGGGACTGGTCGAACTCACCGCCGGTCGCGACATCGCGATGGGCACCTCGGTTGGCATCGTCAGTCGCGGCAATCTCGACAACACCGCCCTGGCCGATGTCGGCGCGTCGCTCACTCTGGTGGCCGGCCTGCCGGACAGTCCGGCCTATGCCGCCTTCCTTGCGCGTTATGTTGCCCCTTCGACAAGTCAGCGCAGCCGCGACTACACATCGCTGCTGGTCGACTTCGTACGCTCGACGCTGAGCGGCGATCAAGCGCAGTCGGTCACTGCCGACAATGCCTGGACACGCTTTGGCAGTCTGCCGGCGCATGAGCGCGACGCCTTTGCCAGAGCGGTGTTCTACGCCGAACTCAAGGCCGCCGGTCGTAATGCGTCGGCAACGAAGCTCAACGGCAAGACCAATCCCGACTACGGCAATTTCCAGGCCGCCTACGACGCGATGGCGACGCTCTTTCCGAAGGACGGCGCCGGCAACATCGATCTGGTCTTCAGTCAGGTCAAGACCGAGCGTGGCGGCAAGATCGAGTTCCTGGCACCCGGTGTGGTGTGTCGTGGCAGCTGGACCGCCTGCCAGCCCACCGCTGCGTCCAAGGCAGTCGGCAATCTGCAGGTCGGTCTGGCCAATCCGCCGGCCGAACTCGCCAGCGTCAAGGATGCCTCCAAGCTCGGCATCTTTACGCTCGACGGCGGTGATGTCG
>CAIKZV010000072.1 GCA_903831925.1 uncultured Burkholderiales bacterium | reverse complement strand
CGGCTGCGACGCAGCCGCACGCGATGACGAGCAGGTAGAAGGTCCCCGAAATGAGTTCGAGGATGCCAAGGGCCAGCGCCAGCAACCACCACCAGTATTGAATCGACATAAGGCCAGAGCATCTCGCGTGTGGATGCCAAGGTCAATCGGAATGCGATCCCGGCGCCCGGGTCATGATGTCGCGTTCAGACAATCGCGGCACAAATAGCCCTGGCAATCGGGGAACGGCTGCTGGTAACCTTTGCGGCTAATCGAATCAGCGTTGCGACAGCATGACAACCGCACGCGTTCGAGTTGTCTGGCCCGTCAATTTACCGACCTCACTCCTGGAGAATTACCCAATGAAGCTTGTTAAGACCGTATCAGGCATTGCTGTGACCGCTGCGTTTGTGAGCCTGTCGGCTCCGGCTTCAGCCCAGCTCGTGGTCAAGATCGGCCATGTCGGCCCGCTTACCGGTGCCATCGCGCACCTCGGCAAAGACAACGAACTCGGCGCCAAGCTCGCCATCGAAGACCTGAACGCCAAAGGCATCAAGATCGGCGGCCAGACGGTCAAGTTCGAGCTGGTCCCGGAAGACGACGGTGCCGATCCCAAGCAGGGCACGGCTGCGGCCACGAAGCTGGTTGATGCCAAGGTCAATGGCGTGATCGGCCACCTGAATTCGGGCACCACCATCCCGGCCTCCAAGATCTATCACGACGCCGGCATTCCCCAGATTTCGCCCTCCTCGACCAACCCCAAGTACACCATGCAGGGCTTCAAGACCGCGTTCCGCGTGGTCGCCAATGACGCGCAGTTGGGCGGTGTCATGGGTCGTTATGCGGTCAAGGATCTGAAGGCCAAGAGCATCGCGATCATCGACGACCGCACCGCCTATGGTCAGGGCGTGGCCGACGAATTCGAGAAGTCGGTCAAGGCTGCAGGCGGCAAGGTGGTCGGTCGTGAGTTCACCAACGACAAAGCCACCGACTTCAACGCCATCCTGACCAAGCTCAAGGGTGCGAAGCCCGACGTGGTCTTTTATGGTGGCATGGATGCGGTCGCAGGCCCGATGCTGCGCCAGATGAAGCAGCTCGGCATCGACGCCAAATTCATGGGCGGCGATGGCATCTGCTCGAGCGAACTGATCAAGCTCGCCGGCGACGGCATGGGTGACGGTCAGGTGATCTGCGCGGAAGCCGGTGGCGTGAGCCCCGACAAGGCGGCCGCACTCGACGCCTGGAAGGCCAGCTTCAAGACTCGCACCGGCGTGGATGTGCAGATTTATGCGCCCTATGTCTATGACGCGACGATGGTGATGGCGACCGCCATGCAAAACGCCAACTCGGCCGATCCGAAAAAGTATCTGCCTGCCCTGTCCAAGGTCAGCTATGACGGCGTGACCGGCAAGATCGCCTTCGACTCGAAAGGCGACATTCTCAATGGCGCGCTGACCTTCTACACCTACAAGGGCGGCAAGCGTGAAATGATGATGGTCGTTCGCTGATCGGCCACTGCAATCAGAACAAGAGGGTCGGCCGGCAGGTCGGCCCATGCAGCAAAAAAAGGGCGCCGGTTTCGGCGCCTTTTTCAATTCGGAGACTGTTGATGCCAGCAAGCAAAGCCAGAACAGGTCTGTTCATTATGTCGGCTCTGATCAGCGCCAGTCTGATCGCCGCCTGCACATCACCCGCGTTGCCGCCGGCGCAGCCGGGGTACATCCCCAAGCCGATCGAGATCACGAGACCAGACACGATCGGTCAGACCTCCCCGCCTGCACCAGCCCCCATTGGCGGCGCGCGACCGTCTGCGCCCGGCCCCTCGCTCAACGCCTCAAGCTGGTATTGGCTGGGAACGATCGGTGGCGCTGAGTTCGTGGCGCCCGCAGATCCCGGCAGCTTCAATCTCGAGTTCCTGGATGGCGGACAGCTCGCAGCGCAGGTCGACTGCAATCGCGGCAGTTCAAGCTGGCAGCAGGACGGCAGCACGCTTCGGATCGGTTCGCTGGCCTCCACTCGCATGGCCTGTCCGCCCGGATCGGAAGCCGCACGCTTTGTCCGTCAGCTCGGAAAGGTCAGGTCGGCTGCCCTCGTGCGAGGACTGCTCGAACTGAGCACCGAGGACGCCGGCACGATGGTCTTCGCGCGCGACCCTGAATGGCGGCTGAGCAATTACGACTGCCCGGGCGCCTCGCCGATGCGGGTTGCGGTCGGGCGCGGTCAGGCGGTGGTGCGGCTGCGGACCGACGCATGGGTGCTGACCCAGCAATCCGTCGGGTCAGGCCAGCGTTATGCCGAAGGCAATGCGATTCTGATCATCCGCGGGCCCGACGCAAACCTGATCGTCGACGGCAAGCAGATCGCTGGTCCCTGCTCCACACGCCGCTGAACCGATTCGGGCGGACAGCCGCCCGAATCGTGGCGCAACCGCGACTCAGCCGGCCGCGCGGCGCTCGGCCAGCATGCGCCAGGTATCGATCACGGTATCGGGGTTGAGCGAGATCGACGCAATGCCCTGATTCATCAGCCATTCGGCCAGATCCGGATGATCAGACGGGCCCTGCCCGCAGATACCGACATACTTGCCGGCTTTCAGACAGGCCTTGATTGCACGCTCGAGCAGGGCCTTGACCGCTGGATCGCGTTCATCGAATCCCTCGGCAACCAGGCCCGAGTCACGGTCGAGCCCAAGGGTGAGCTGCGTAAGATCGTTGGAGCCGATCGAAAAGCCATCGAAGTGCTCAAGGAACTGCTCGGCAAGGATGGCATTGGACGGGATCTCGCACATCATGATCACGCGCAATCCGCCGCTGCCGTCTGGGTCGCCGCCTTCGCCGCGCTTCAGACCATTGGCCGCGAGCAGCTTCACCACTTTTTCGGCCTCACCGACGGTACGCACGAAGGGCACCATCAGCTCGACGTTGGTCAGTCCCATAACCTCGCGCACCCGTTTCATCGCGCGACATTCCATCTCGAAGCACTCGGCGAAGTCTTTCGAGACATAGCGCGATGCCCCCCGAAAGCCGAGCATCGG
>CAIKZV010000071.1 GCA_903831925.1 uncultured Burkholderiales bacterium | reverse complement strand
CGCCTACGAACTCGATCCGGCGATGGGTGCCGCCCGATTCTTTGAAAAATGGTTGCCCTGACAAAAGGAACCCGCCATGCCCTCATTCGATGTGATGTGTGAAGCCAATCAGGTCGAGATTCGAAATGCCCTCGATCAATCCAACAAGGA
This sequence comes from uncultured Burkholderiales bacterium, assembly GCA_903831925.1. GTDB lineage: Bacteria > Pseudomonadota > Gammaproteobacteria > Burkholderiales > Burkholderiaceae_E > UBA4615. The sequence continues at coordinate 1,683 of CAIKZV010000071.1, read as the reverse complement.
AATCACCAACCGGTTCGATTTCAAAGGATCGGATGCCCGGCTCGAACTCGCCGACAAGCAGCTCACCGCCTTTGCCGACGACGACTTCAAGCTCTCGCAGGTGAAAGACGTCCTGCTTTCCAAACTCGCCAAGCGCGATGTTGATGTGCGCTTTCTCGACTACGGCAGCATCGAAAAGGTGGGCGGCGACAAAGTCAAACAGGTGATCACGGTGCGCCATGGCGTGCCAACCGATGCCGCAAAGAAAATCGTCAAGATGCTCAAGGACGCCAAGATGAAGGTGCAGTCCTCGATCCAGGGCGATTCGGTGCGCGTGACCGGCGCCAAGCGCGACGATCTCCAAGGCGCCATCGCCCTGATCCGCGGCGAGATGACCGAGCTGCCGCTGACCTTCGGCAACTTCAGGGACTGATCGCACTCGGTCCAGTTCAGTCCAGCCCAGGTCGATCCGCACGATGGAGACCGCCAACGGCATGACCCCGGTGCGCGCTGCCGGCGTGCGCATGGGCTGGGTCTGGAACGATTGGCTGCAACGGGCCCTGGTCGCACCGACCCCCTTCGAGCTGCATCCCACCGGCCTGCACCTGGTGCCGACCATCGAGAGTTTTGCCGGTCGCTCGGCTGCCCTGGCACGCTGGTCCGACAGCATCCGCGAGCGCTGGTCGCTGCCCGGCTGGCGCGATGAGCGATCAGTGGTCTGGTACGGTGAACGGCCGCTCTTTGGCATCGAACGCGCCCTGCTTCGTCCCCTTGGCCTGGCTCTGCGATCGGTCCAGGCCTGCGCCTGGCGTCAAACCGCCGACGGCCCGATGATCTGGGTGGCGCACCGCTCGATGAGCAAACCAATCGATCCCGGCAAGTTCGATGCCCTGGTCGCTGGTGGCATTGCCGGCCTGGACGCCCCCTGGGAAACGCTGATTCGCGAGTGCCAGGAGGAAGCCGGCATCCCGCCGCCCCTGCTGAGCAAGGCGGTGGCCGCAGGCAATCTCGAACTCAGCTATGCCGCCGAATACGACGATCTTCCCGCCCTGCATCGCGAGCATGTCACGCTCTATGAACTCGAACTGCCACCGGATTTCATCCCGACCCCCAACGACGGCGAGCATCAGGCGATCCTGTCGATGTCACCTCAGGAAGCGCTCGCGTCAATCGCTCAGGGCGGCTGGACGCCCGACGGTGCCCAGGCCACCACCGACCTGATCGGTCGGCAGGGCTGGCTGAAGGGGGCATTGCAGACAGGACGCGATCAGGTCAGCGGCCCTTGAACATCGATGACGGCGCCAGTTTGCCGCCTCTGGTCATCGACTAAGGCGGACTGTCCAAACCAACTGATTCAGCCGACTGACTCAGCTTTTCAGCCGTCAATGCGGGCGTAGGCCGAGTGGTTATGGATCGACTCGAAGTTTTCGCCTTCGACCACGAATCCGGCCACGCCCTCGACACCGCGCACCGCAGCCGCCACATCGCGCACCAGATCTTCGACGAACTTGGGATTGTCGTAGGCGCGCTCGGTGACATGCTTTTCGTCGACACGCTTGAGCAGGCCATACAGCTCGCTGGATGCCTGCTGCTCAAGGCGCTCGATCAGCGCCTTGACATCGACCGTGCGGCCGGTCTGCATCCGCAATTCAACCGTGATGTGCGAACGCTGATTGTGTGCGCCGTAGTCGGAAATCGTCTTGG
>CAIKZV010000070.1 GCA_903831925.1 uncultured Burkholderiales bacterium | reverse complement strand
TTTCGGGTCCTTCACGATGGCATCGATCCGTGCCCTAATCTGCTCCATAATTCGGAAATTGGTGTTGAGCTGGCGCTCGATCAACTCTTCCGGGGAAAGCTCCCGCTCGTAAACACGGCGTTCCCGGACCGCGGTAACCTTGCCTGACAGAAAATCGTCGTTGCCTTGCAGCGCGGTGCGCCCTGAAGAAATCATCGCCAGCCGTTCCCGCCTGGCGAGCGCCCAGCCGGGTTCGTTCGACCAGGCCTCGATCTCCTCCTGTGTCGTCACGCGCTGGTCGCGCACGTCGATAGTGGAGGGCGTCCGCTGAAACACGTAAAGTTCCTTCACAACCTTGGCGAGTTCCGGAACAACCTGAACGGCGGTCGCGCCAGTGCCGATAATGCCGACACGCTTGCCTTCCAGGTCCACGTGGTAGTTCCATCGCGACGTATGGAAGGATTCTCCCGCGAAGGTCTCCATGCCTTCGATCCGGGCGAGCTTCGGAGTGGTCAGAATGCCGTTCGCCAGCACGACATAGCGGGCGCGCATTTTGTCCCCCCGGTCCGTTTGGACTGTCCAACGGCCAGAGGCCTCATCCCAATCGGTCTGCTCCACCGTCGTGTGAAACAGGCAATGGTCGTAGAAACCGAAACGCTGCGCCATGCTCTGGCAGTACTCGAGAATCTCGAAACCTGAGGCGAATTTCATCGTCGGGAAGTAGCCCATCTCTTCGAGCAGCGGCAGATAGCTGTAGGCCTCGACATCACAGGCAATCCCGGGATAGCGGTTCCAGTACCAGGTGCCGCCGACATCGCCGCCCTTCTCGCAGAACCGCACGTCGCCAAAGCCCGCCTCGCGCAGCTTGTACCAGAGCAGCAGTGCGGCAAAGCCGGCACCGATGACCACGATGTCGCACTCGTCGGTCAGCGCCTCGCGCTGCACCGGAGGGGCCGAATAGACATCCTCGAGGTAGCGCGCGAATTCGCCCTCCATGGCCATGTAGTCGGCCGCACCGCGCCTTGCTTCCTTGAATTCGCGATATCGCGCCTGTTCATCGGCATTGAACACCGCACCGATGGGCGCCTCGGGCAGCACCTTGAGTGCATCGTCGGAAATCGTCGAGTAACCCTTGCCGGCGATCCTGTCGGTGGCCTTGGCGGCGCGTGTCGTGAAGAGCTTGAAGCCGGTGGCCTGGTCGATACGAATCGGTGCGGTCATGATCGTTTGTCCCCTGTGTCGTCTGATCATCGCGGGCAGGCCTCGATCGGGCATGCCTCAGTGACCGACAGGATCGCCGCTAAGGGACTGATCAGGCAAGTCTGACGTTCAGCGGGGCGTGCGGGAGCTCTGCGAGGAGATCGGCATCGATGGGATCATGCCGGCCGACAGGTCGCCGGTCCCCAGGTCGACCGATGACGCATACCTGCGATCGAGGGGCTGGGCAGCCGGCTTGGCCGAGACCAGTGCGCCGAAGGTCTGCATGGAGGCTGACGAGGGCACAGGGCGCTTTTCGGCGCTCTGGCCCGACACTGTGGTGCTCACCGCATTGAGCGCCGTGAATTCGGGCCCGGCCTGGCAGGGCGAAGTCAGGACGACCGACACGAGCACAGCGGCGACGGCAGGAAGAATTCGCTGCGGTCGGGACAGCGGCCGGTAAAGCGGACGCGACGGAGCGCATGTCATAGGGTCACCTCGATCTGATCAGGCGGCGAGGCAAACCGCACTCGCAATGAAACAGAACTTAGGCGAGCGCTGCCGGCGGGGGAGTGACAAATGTCACCGATCAGCGATTTTTCAATGTGGGCTGATCAGATCGATCAGCAGATCAGCCCGATGACGCACGGGCCTGCTGAGCCGACAGCCCCAGCAGCAGTCCGACCGCTCCGGCATAAAACACAATATTGACCTGATGCGCCAGTGTCACCTGCGTGAGACCACTGATGCAGGTCGCCATGACCACCGCCAGGCCTGCTACCGCGAGGCTTTCACCGACGGCGTCGCTCCGGGCGCGCGCGGCACGGCGCATTCGCCAGAAGATCCTGGCCGGCACGGCGTACATCGCGCCGAGCATCACCAGACCCGGCAGGCCCAGCGTGGTGAGCGCCTCCATCAGATCGTTGTGACCGTGCTTGACGCAGAACTGCGCTGCCGGACACTTCGGCAGGTTCATCATCAGCTGGCCATACTGATTGAGACCGATGCCGGTCAGCGGGTGCGCAAGCAGCGCCTGGAAACCGAGCTCCCACATCAGCAGACGGGCGCCGACGCCTGAATCGGCATCGCCTTTGCCGAAGCGCTGGATATCGCTACCGATTTCCTGAAATCGCTTGGCAAGCCCCTCCCCGGGCAGAGTGAAGGCCAGCGCGATAAGCAGCGCCAGCACAAGCAGGATGCCGAGATAGGCCGATGCCCGCATGCCCCGATGCCTCACTGCCAGCAGCGGCAAGGTGGTGACCACCAGCGCCATCCAGGGTCCTCGCGAGCCATTGAGAATCAGGATGACCGCCGCCAGAAAAAGTCCTCCCCAGGCCAGCGCATGGCTGCGCCAATCGTTGTCGGGCCTCACGAAGCCGATCAGCGCAATCGCTGCCACCATGTTGGCAAAGACAATCGGCGGCAATCCGGCGCTCGGGCGCTCGATCTTGAGCATCAAGGCCTGCCAGGCGATCACTGCCGCAGCCGTGACCAGGCCGATGATTGCGCCAGTCCACAAGAGCCGCGTATCGGCGCCCACATGCATCACCAGCAGACAGGCGAGCAGAGCCAGGATCATGCGGCTCGGATTGTCGATGGTGTTCCAGCCCAGATCGAAGTGCAGGATCGAGCCGAGACAGATCACCAGGACGGTTAGAATTGCCAGCGACAGAGGCCGAAAGACCTCAGCGTTGGCGCGAGCGGTATCTGCCAGTCCGTGCCTCGACACCATCAGCGCCACGAAGGTGGCCGCCAGAAACACCGAGGCGCCTTTCGGCACATTCAGCAGCAGGATCGGAAACGCCAGCACCAGCACGCTGGCGACAGTCAGATGCCGGAACTTGTCAGGCCACATCAGCGATTGCCATGAGCATCTCGGTTGTACTGATCACGAAAGACGAAGCGCACAACATTGCCGCCTGCCTGGCGGCGGTGGCCTGGTGCGATCGGATGATTGTAGTGGACTCGGGCAGCCGCGACGGCACGCCGCAAATGGCGCGCGAGCTCGGTGCCGAAGTCTTCGAAACCCAACAGTGGCCGGGCTTCGGGCCGCAGAAGAACCTTGCGATCGGCAAGGCCGACACCGACTGGATCCTGTCGATCGATGCCGACGAGCGCGTGACGCCTGCCCTTCGCGACGAGATCATCGCCGCCATGGGCGCGGGCAAAGCCGATGCCTATGAGATGCCGCGTCTGTCGAGTTTTTGCGGACGTTTCATACGGCACGGCGGCTGGTACCCCGACCGCGTCACGCGCCTGTTTCGGCGCGGACGGGCGCGATTCAGCGACGACCTGGTCCATGAACGGGTCGTGAGCGACGGCCCGGTCGGTCGTCTGACGACGCCGCTGCTGCATCACACCTACGAGGACTACTCGGAGGTGCTCGCCAAGATCGAACACTATTCGACGCTGGGGGCACGCCAGGGTTTCGAACGCGGCAAGCGGGCCAGTCCGGCGGGCGCAGTGCTGCACGGCACCTGGGCCTTCATTCGCACTTACCTGCTGCGGCGCGGTTTTCTGGACGGGGCTCAGGGCCTGGGCGTGGCACTCATGACCGGCCAGGCGAGCTACTACAAGTACATCAAGCTCTGGCTGCTGTGGCAGCAGGCCGGCGCTCAGCCCGCCAGCAGATCGGGGCGCGACGATCGACCGGGCCCTTCAGGCAACACATAGGCCATCTGCCGGTCGTCGAGTCGCAGGTGGCGCTCGAGCACCGAGGCGATGACCTGGCGAAAGTCGGTGGTCACCGCAAGGTCGCGGCCCTCATGCAGCGCATTCGTCTCGAGCCCCGGCCACTCGCCATGGACCCGACCGCCGCGCACGCCTGCACCCATCAGCCACATGACATTGCCATGCCCGTGGTCGGTGCCCTGCGTGCCGTTCTGACGCACCGTGCGGCCGAATTCCGACATCACGATCACGACGGTATCGTCGAGCCGGTCGTCGAGCTCCTGCGCCAGGGCGGTGAGCCCACCGGCCAGTGTCTGCAGGCGCGTGGCGAGCTGACCGCGGGCGCCGCCCTGATTGGTGTGAGTGTCCCAGCCGCCAACCGAGAAGAAGGCGGCGCGCATCGCAGGCTCGCGGCGCATCAGGCGACCAAGGCGGGCAGCATCCTGGGACAGACCGGCGAGCGGGATCGCGCCCCTCGCGATGCCGGGATCCATGCCGGGGTTCATGCCGGCGGCGGCAGCGTCCTGCATGGCCTGGCGGGTCTCACGCATCGCCTGCCAGCTTGCAGCGGCGATCGCATCCTCGGCATAAAGGCGATCGAGTGCCTGTGCGAGTGCGGGCGAGCCGCCACCGCGTTGCTGATCGGCCCCGCCTGCCGGCAATGACGCAACCGCCATCGGTCCGGTCAGGATGCGCGGCATGATGGCACCGAGATTGACCGCCTGCACCGGCGGCCTGGCGAGGTCAGTCGCCGGATCGGCCAGAACCTTGAGCAGCCGATTCATCCAGCCGTCGGGTGTCGAGCGACGCCCCGGGGTCGCGGTCTCGAGGTAGTCCTGCGCGTCGAAATGCGACCGCGTCGGGTCGGGCGATCCGCTCGCGTGCACGAAGGCCAGGCGGTCTGCACTCCACAGAGGCAGCATTGACGCCAAAGCCGGATGCAGGCCGAAGCGCGCGTCGAGCGGCAGAGCGCCATCGGGGCGCCCCGGCGCGGCAATCGCAATCTCGGCCCGGCTTCTGGCGTAGGCAGGATCGCCATGCGGCACGACCACGCTGAGCCCATCCACCGCGCCGCGCAGCATCACCACCACCAGCTTGGTCTGCGACGATCGGCCGGCCATCGCGTCAGCGCCTCATGAAATCGGGGCTGGCCAGCGCCATCGAGACCCGCTCTTTCGGTGGCAGGCCGGCCATCACCGAGTGTGAACCGGCGCTCAGGCTCGCCGACAGCGCGTCAGACAATGAACTGCCCGCCTGCCCGCCAAGCCGGATACCGAACTCGGCACGCTGACGCAGGCCCTCCGGGTTGAGCCAGGCCTCGCGCGAATCTCGCCAGCCATCAGGCGTCGGACACAGGAAGATCGGCATGCCCATGCGGGCCACCGCGCCAGCCAGTTGCCGGCTGTCTCCCATTGGGACAGAGCAGGCACGCACTGCCGAGACCGTGTACTGATAAGGCGTCTTGAACTTTGCCCCGCGCATCGACGGGTCGAGAAACTCGGGGCTGAGGACGAGTGTTCGCATCACCTCTTTCAGATCGCCATCGGTCTGCGAAAAGCGGGTCGCCAGACGTTCGATGAGCGCGGGCGGCGGTTCATCGGCCACGAAACTGGCGGCGAGCTTGCGGCTGATATGCCTGGCAGTCGCAGGATGACGCGCCAGCAGGTCGAGTGCCCATTCGCCCTGCTGCCGGCCGCGCCCGGGGACGTCCAGACCAAGCAGCCGCTTGGGCCCGTTGTCGTGCCGTGCCGGATAAAAGCGGAACGCATCGCTCGGCCCGGGGTTGCGCCGATCGAAGGACCAGCCGGTGAACACGCGGGCCAGTTCGGACACATCGGCCTGGGTGTAGCCGCCGTCGACACCGAGGGTGTGCAACTCGAGCAGCTCGCGGGCATAGTTCTCGTTAGGACCCTTCGGCATCACAAAGCCCGGCGGCAGCGGCGTGCCGGGTGGCAGCGCGAAACCGCTGGCGACGCTCTGCCAGTTATCGAGGTAATTGAGCATCGCCGGATGGCGGGCGGTCGCGCCAAGCAGATCGCGAAAACGCCCAAGCACATACGGACGAATCGCCTCGGCCTCATAAAAGCCCGCGGTCACCCGCACGGTTTCCTTGCCGGCGAACACATTGAAATGGTTGAACCAGAACTCGACCAGCACCTCTTCAAGCTGCCGGTTGGACGAGGCTGCGCGCATCAGACGGGCCTGCCTCGCCTGGCCTTGCACTCGCTGGACGATTGCGGTGACCTCGGCCAGGGCCGCGGCCCGTTGCGACTCGGTCAGCGCCGGACTCAAAGCGTCGGCCTGCCAGCGCGCGAAGGTCTCAAGCGTCGGCGCATGAGGCTCGCGCAGCACCGGCATCGCATCGAGCGCGGCGAGCAGCTCGGTTGGCTCGGCGATCGAGGCCGGTGCAAGCTGGGCCTCAAGCCAGGCGTCGGCACCGATCGCCTTCATTCGCTCGATATCGCCCGGGCGTGCACCGTAAGCCAATCGATTGTGCAAATGCAGCGCCAGCGAGGCGTCAACCGGGCCGATCGAGGTCGGCGGCCGATTGTTCGTCCCGATGATCTGCCCCCTACCCTGCGCTGCGCATCCTGCCAGCCAGGCTGCGGCTGTTCCGACACCGACGCTCAGGGCGGCGCGACGTTTCATCGGTCTATACCGACAGCCCGCTCAAGCCCTTGGGCAAGGGGAATTGCACTTCCTCCTTGATGCCGTCGAGGGTTTGAACCTTGGCAACCCCCAGCGAGCGCAGGCGCTCGAGAAGGGCCTGCACCAGCACTTCCGGCGCTGATGCGCCTGCGGTAATGCCGATGCGCCGCTTGCCGGCAAGCCATGCCGGATCGAGTTCGTCGGCCGAACCGATCAGGCGGGCCTCCTTGCCCATCTTTTCGGCCACTTCGCGCAGACGATTGCTGTTGGAGCTGCTCGGGCTGCCGATCACCAGCACCAGATCGCACTGGGGCGCCATGAACTTGACCGCATCCTGACGATTCTGGGTCGCGTAGCAGATGTCCTGCTTCTTCGGCTCAGCGATCATCGGGAAGCGCTTCTTGAGCGCCTCGATGACCAGCCGGCAATCATCGACCGACAGCGTGGTTTGCGTCACATAGGCCAGCGGGCGAGTCGATTCGATCTCGAGCCGCACGACGTCCTCGACCGTCTCGACCAGCTGGATGCCGTCGTCGGCCTGCCCCATCGTGCCCTCTACCTCGGGATGACCTTCGTGACCGATCATGATCACGTCGCGGCCGTCGCGCCTCAGTTTGGCCACTTCGACATGGACCTTGGTGACCAGCGGACAGGTGGCGTCGAAGACCTGCAGGCTGCGGCCACCGGCCTCATTGCGTACCGCCCGCGACACGCCATGGGCCGAGAACACCACGGTGGCGCCGTCGGGAATGTCAGACAGGTCGTCGACGAACACTGCGCCCTTTTGCCGCAGATCGCCGACCACATGGTCGTTGTGAACGATTTCGTGGCGGACATAGATGGGCGCCCCGAACTGACGCAGCGCCCGCTCGACGATTTCAATCGCACGGTCGACGCCGGCGCAAAATCCGCGCGGCTGGGCCAGCAACGCCTGCGGCAACGCATCGTGCAACTCGCTCATCTCAAAGGACTCCCAGGATACTGACCTCGAACCGCAGCGGCTGACCGGCAAGCGGATGATTGAAATCAAGCAGCGCACCCGCCTCATCGACTTCTTTGACAACTCCGGCAAATCGACCGCCGTCGGGCGCTGCGAAATCGAGTACCTCGCCCGGGTGATAGGTGGTGTCGGGTGCGCCATTGGTCTCGAGCGTCGAGCGCGAAACACGCTGCAGCAAATCCGGATTGCGAGGCCCGAAGCCTTCATCGGCTCCCAGATCGAAGGCAGCGCTCTGGCCTTCGCTCATGCCGAGCAGCCGTTGCTCGAGCGGCTGCGCCATTTGGCCTAAGCCAAGCGTCAAAGTTGCTGGCCGACCGCCGAAAGTACTAATGACGTCGGCGCCATTGATCGCCAGACTGAGCCGGTAGTGAAGCGTCAGATGTGAATCGGATCGCACCAGCGGCAGGTTTTGGGTCGCGTTGTCAGGGGCATTCATTCTTGGCGTTCCTTACGTCTGACCGATTGTACTCACAGGATGTACGCACAGGAGTTCTCGATGCCCACCCTCGCCCTGCGCCCTGCGCAATGCCCGCTTGAACGTCTGCTTGCAGGCGGCACGGCCAGTCTTTCCGACGCCGAACTGCTCGCCATGCTGCTGCGCAACCGCGCTCCGAGCAAAGCGGCCATCGCGCGCGCCGCCGCACTGCTGGCCCGCTTCGGTACGCTTGGCGGGCTCTTTGCCGCGCCTCGAACGCTGCTGCTTGAGACGCCCGGCATCGGCCGCAACGGCTGGTGCAGCCTGCAGGCAGCGCTCGAAACCAGCCGGCGCAGCCTCGCCGAAGAACTGCGCCATCGCGATGTGCTGAACTCTCCGGAGCAGGTCGGACGCTATCTGGCGCTCAGCCTTGCGCACAGTCCGAGCGAGGTCTTTGCGGTCCTGTTTCTCGACAGCCGTAACCGCCTGATCGGCATCGAGGAGCTTTTTCGCGGCACCCTCACCCAGACCGTGGTCTATCCGCGCGAGGTGGTGCGACGGGCACTCGAGCGCAACGCCGCATCGGTCATTCTTGCGCACAACCATCCATCCGGAGTCGCCGAGCCCAGCCAGGCCGACCGTCAACTCACCGAGGCCCTGAAACGGGCGCTTCAGCACATCGATATTGCGGTGCTCGATCACCTGATCATCGCCGGCGGGCGACAGTTTTCGTTCGCCGCCCAGGGCCTGCTATGACCGAAAACCGCCAAAGCCGGCCGCCGACACGCTGCAGGCGGGTCGAATGGCTTGATCTGCGGTGTTGCGCATCGACCGGTTGCTGCAATATAATCGACGGCTTTGCTGAACGCGGCATCCCGCGGACGGCCTTTCGCTTGAATCAATTCAGGATTCAGCCTCAAAAGATCAGGAGTACGCCATGGCCAAAGTGTGCCGTGTGACAGGCAAGGGCCCGATGGTTGGCAACAACGTCTCGCATGCCAACAACAAAACCAAACGTCGCTATCTGCCCAATCTGCAGTCGCGCCGTTTCTGGATCGAAAGCGAAAACCGCTTCATCCGTATGCGCGTGACCACGGCTGCGCTGCGCACGATCGACAAGCTGGGCATCGAGGCGGTTCTGGCCGACCTTCGGGCACGCGGCGAGGCCTGATCAGGCCACTGACGCCGGCCACCGACGAATTAGCTGACCGATAAGGAATTTTTCATCATGCGCGACAAAATCAAGCTCGAATCGACCGCCGGTACCGGTCATTTCTATACCACCACCAAAAACAAGCGGACCAAGCCTGAAAAAATGGAGATCAAGAAATTTGATCCGGTCGCCCGCAAGCACGTGGCTTACAAAGAGACCAAGATCAAGTGATGCCCGTGGTTTGAGTGATTCCGCGTCGGATCACTCGCCCCGATAAAAAACGCCCCGTCCGGGGCGTTTTTTATTGTCGACCGTGTCGACACTGCACGGTCAGGGCAGCCGCCTCAGGCCGGAACATACCGGCGCATCCGCAGCGCGACATCCTGCAGTGCCTTGACGCCACTGCTCTCGGCGCGAGCACACCAGTCCTGAAGATCGAGGAGCAGTTGATCGGGCGACAGATTGGTCCGCTCCCAGGTTCCGACGAGCTCGGCACGCATCTCGATCAGTTTCTTGAGCGGGTCGGACACCGCGAAGATTTCGCCAAGCGTCTTGCGATGATGATCGGTCAGATCGTTCGAATCGAGATGCATCCAAGGCTGCGCCGAACTGATCAGACTGGCATCGGCAGGCTGAACCGCACGCAAGCGGGCAATCTCGTCGGTGCAGGTTTTGGCAAGCGATCGGCCGTAAGCGGCCATCAGGTCGTAGCGATGCGCAATGACTGCCTGAAGCGTGTGCAGGTCGACCGTCGCACGAGGCTTGGCGAGCTTGGGCACCGGCGCCACTTTGCGCACCGTGGCCAATCCCATCGAGCGCAGGATGCAGATGTACATCCAGCCGATGTCGAACTCATACCAGCGATTTGACAGCCTGGCCGAGGTTGCGAAGGTGTGATGGTTGTTGTGCAGTTCTTCGCCGCCGATCAGGATGCCCCAGGGCACCAGATTGCGACTCGCATCGGGGCTGTTGAAGTTGCGATAGCCGGTGAAGTGCCCGAGACCGTTGATGATGCCGGCGGCGGTCACCGGGATCCAGATCATCTGGACTGCAAACACCGTCAGACCGATGGCGCCGAATAGCAGCACATCGATGATCAATGTGACGTAGATACCCCAGGCCGAATACCGCGTGTAGAGGTTGCGCTCGATCCAGTCGTCGGGCAGGCCATGCCCATAGCGCGCCATCGTCTCGCGATTTTTCGTCTCGTCACGATAGAGCTCGGCACCCTCGAGGAGCACTTTGCGGATACCGCGGGTCTGGGGGCTGTGCGGGTCTTCGACCGTCTCGCATTTGGCGTGGTGCTTGCGGTGAATCGCCGCCCATTCCTTGGTGATCATGCCGGTGGTCAGCCAAAGCCACATGCGAAAGAAGTGCGCAATCACCGGATGCAGATCGAGCGCGCGGTGCGCCTGGCTGCGATGCAGGTAGATGGTCACCCCCGCGATCGTGATGTGCGTGGTGATCAGGGTATAGGCAAGAATCTGCCAGCCTGAAAAGCCGAGAAGGCCGGTATCGAGAAAACCGAGGACCGTCTGAATGACGGGATGATTGATCAAGTTGCTCCCCTCCTGATGGGAATCCGCTGATTATAGAGAGCGGCGGGCACGGCGTCTTGCTTGTCTGCCAAATGGAAACCAACCGGTCGAAGACGTTTGATGTCGATCAGAGGATCGACCACTCACTTGCCACGCCTGGCTGCCCTGACCCAGCGCGCGGCGAAAAACCCGTCGGTATGACTGATCTCGGGGCGAAGACGCAGAAAAACAGGGTCACCGAATTCAGGATGGGCCTGCCCGAAGGCTGCTGCCACCGCTTCATTCTCGCGCTCGAGCAGGCTGCAGGTGGCATACACCAGCGCGCCGCCCGGTTTGACCAGCCTGGCTGCGGCCTGAAGGATCGAGCCCTGGACGACGCTGAGTTCATCGACCGATGTCGGCTGCATCCGCCACTTGAGCTCCGGATTACGCCGCAGCGTGCCGGTGCCGCTGCAGGGCGCATCGACCAGGACCAGGTCGGCTCGAGCCGCCAGGCGCTTGAGCTTGGGATCGTTTTCGGTATCGATCCCAAAGGGCTGGACATTGCTTGCCCCGGAACGAGACAGCCTTGGCTTGAGTCTTTGCAGGCGCGCGCCCGAGGTATCGCAGGCGAATATCTGGCCGGTCGATCGCATCGCAGCGGCCATGGCCAGGGTCTTGCCGCCTGCCCCGGCGCAAAAATCAACCACCGTCTGACCGCGGCGCGGCTCGGCGAACTCCACCAGCCGCTGGCTGCCGGCATCCTGGACCTCAAACCAGCCCTTCTCGAAAATCTCAAGCCGCTCAATCGCCGGTTTGCCGACCAGGCGCACCGCAGTGGCCGGCTCGTCCAGGGCCTCGGCCGCAAGTCCCTGCGCAGACAGCGCGCTCATCAGTGCCTTGCGGTCGGTCTTGATCAGATTGACCCGCAGATCGAAAGACGCCGGCCCCAGCAGCACCTGGCCGAGCTTCTCAAGCGCATCGACCGGATCGGCTTCACCCTGTCGCGTCAGCTGATCCAGCAATTCGGCATGCAGCCAGTCGGGCAGACTCAGCCGGACGGCCTGCGACAGCGATGAGGGATCGGTGGCGAGCAGCCTGCGCACCGCCAGCAGACTCTCAGGCGGAAGATCAAAGGCGGCAAGCATCTGCTCGCCGAATCGGGCGGACAGCGAGAGCACCATCAGGCGTCGAGTCAGCGACCCCCGCAAGCCCTCGGCAAAATGGCTGTAGCGGCGCCGGTTGCGAAGAATGTCGAAAGCAGTTTCGGCAATCACGCCGCGGTCGCGCCGCCCGAGTTTTTCGTGGCTGCGGAAATAGCTTCGCAATGCCAGATCGGCAGGCCCCTCGAGACGCAGCACCAGCGCCAGGGCCCCCTCGATCGATTCGAGCAGAAAACTGGTGAGGCGCGGCGCATCGGCAGCCGGCTGCAGCGGGCTCGTGTCAGCGGAAACAGAATCGGTCATGGTCGTGCTTGGCCTGCAAAAGTGCCGGCAACAGAGCCGCCAGCGCGTTGTCCAAAATCAGCCGGCAGCGCACTGTCGAAAATCAGCCGCTGCGCCTCATCGATGCCCTCGACCACGACCCGTCCCGAATGCGCCTGCACCCGCCCCTCGACCATCCATCGAACCGCGCGCGGCAACAGAATGTGCTCAAGACGCAGCACGCGCGCAGCCAGCGTCGCAGCGTCATCGCCATCGAGCACCGGCACCACCGCCTGCGCAATGATCGGGCCCACATCGAGTTCGGGCGTGACCAGATGGACCGTCGCGCCATGCAGCCGGACCCCCGCGGCCAGCGCACGGGCATGGGTGTCGAGTCCGGTGAAGGCCGGCAGCAATGACGGGTGAATATTGACCAGTCGTCCGGCAAAGTGCCGCACGAATCGGTCGGTGAGGATGCGCATGAAACCGGCCAGCACGACCAGATCGACCTCCAGTGCGTCGAGCCGCTCGATCAGCACGGCATCGAAGGCCTCGCGGCTGGCGAATGCCGCCGACGCGAGCGTCTCGACCGGCAACCCCAACTCATGGGCACGCGCGATGCCCGGCGCATCGGGGCGACTGGCAATGACCACCGCGACCTGCGCCGGCCAGTGCTCGTCGCGGCAGGCTGCGGCCAGGCTCGCCATGTTGCTGCCATGGCCGGAGATCAGAATTGCCAGTTTCGTCGCTTGCTGCTGCATAAGAGGGCGCGAGTCTAGCATCGCCCGGCGGCCCGGCCTGCGTGAATGCTTTAGAATCGGCCGCTTTGCCCCGTGTTTTAGAGCCCCTTCTTCATGCAGGTCTTCCGAAGCCTTCCGCCACCGTCCGAGCGCCGACCGTGCGCACTGACCATTGGCAACTTCGATGGCGTGCATCGCGGCCATCTGCGCTTGCTTGAGCGACTCACCGAACTGGCTGCGCCGCTCTCGCTGCCGCGGTGCGTACTGACCTTCGAGCCTCACCCTCGCGAGTTTTTCGCCGCCCGTCGAGCCGGCTTTCAGGCACCCAAGCGCATCGCCACCCTGCGCGACAAGCTGCAGGCCCTGGCGCATGCCGGCATCGAGCGCACCTGCGTGGTCCATTTCAATGATCGCTTTGCCGCGCTCGAGCCCGAGGCCTTCATCGAACGGATTCTGGTCGAAGGCCTGCAGACCCGACTGCTTTTGATCGGCGACGACTTTCGGTTCGGTGCCCAGCGCCGCGGCGACTTCGCCACGCTCGAGGCAGCGGCATCGCGCTACGGTTTCACGCTGCACCGCATGCCCACTGTCGCGCAGGACGGGCTGCGGATCTCCAGCTCGGCGGTGCGCGCCGCGCTCGATGAAGGCGACCTGCCCGGCACCGAGCGGCTGCTCGGACGACCCTATTCGATCTCCGGTCATGTGGTCCACGGCCGAAAGCTCGGCCGCGAACTCGGATTTCCGACGCTCAATCTGCGCATCGCGCATGGCCGACCCGCGCTGGCAGGCATTTTTGTCGTTCGTGTCCATGGCCTGGCCGATCAGCCACTGCCCGGTGTTGCCAGCCTGGGCACCCGACCAGCGGTCGAAACCGGCGGCGCGCCCCTGCTCGAAACCCATCTGCTCGACTGGCAGGGCAACGCCTATGGCCGCCTGATCCAGGTCGATTTCCTGCGCAAGCTGCGCGATGAGGCGCACTACGACACCCTCGACGCACTGGTCGCGCAAATCCATATGGACGCCGACCAGGCCCGCGCCCATTTTCGCGACCATGGCGCAGTGCCACTGCCGGCAACCGGCAGCGATCCGGCGCTTTGACCCCCTACCCGAGCACGACACCCATGTCACAAGCACCGCAATCGCCTGGCACGCCAATGTCTCCCGACGCAGGCAGCGCAACGCCCGACTATCGAAAAACGCTCAATCTGCCCGACACGCCCTTTCCGATGCGCGGCGACCTCGCCAAGCGCGAACCGAAATGGGTGGCGCAATGGCAGGAGACCGGCGTCTACAAGCGGATTCGCGCCTTCAGCAAAGGCCGGCCGCTCTTCGTGCTGCACGACGGCCCGCCCTATGCCAACGGAGACATCCATATCGGGCACGCGGTCAACAAGATCCTGAAAGACATGGTGGTCAAGTGCCGCAACATGGCTGGCTTCGATGCCCGCTATGTCCCGGGCTGGGACTGCCATGGCATGCCGATCGA
>CAIKZV010000069.1 GCA_903831925.1 uncultured Burkholderiales bacterium | reverse complement strand
CGCGGCCTGGTGCGTCACCTGCCAGGCCAACAAGCAACTCGCGCTCGAGCGCCAGCCGGTGATCGATGCCTTTGCGCGCGGCAAGGTGGTGACGCTGCGGGCCGACTGGACCCAGCGCGATCCGGCGATCGCGGCGGCGCTTGCCCGCCATGGCCGCAACGGCGTGCCGCTCTACCTTGTCTATCACCCGGGCAGTGCCAAGCCTGCGGTGCTCCCCGAACTGCTGACCGCGGCTATCGTGATTGACGCCCTGCGCTGACGAGTCGTGAAGAACCGGCTTTGGAACGATGCGGTTTCGGATTGCCCGGGCTTCACGGTTAAAATTGCTCTCTTATTTTCGAAGGGTGGTGTGCAACATGCCGGTGATCGCAGTCGTGAATCCGAAGGGCGGGGTCGGCAAGACCACGCTGGCCACCAACATCGCCGGGCACTTCGCTGCCTGTGGCGCCGAGGTCATGCTGGGCGATATTGATCGCCAGGCATCGGCCAAGGCATGGCTCGATCTGCGTCCGGAGAGTGCCGCGCCGATCAGGAGCTGGCAGATCGAGGGGTCGGCCGCCAAGCGGCCGAAGGGCGTCACGCATGTGGTGCTCGATACGCCCGCACAGATCAGCGCGTCCCGGCTGGCCGAGATGGTCAGAGTCGCCGACAGCATCCTGGTGCCGCTGCAGCCGTCGATGTTCGACATTCTTGCCACCGGCCAGTTTCTCGAGCAGCTCAAGGCCGAGTTCCGCAGCACACGGCGCTTCGAGGATACGGTGGCGGTTGTCGGCATGCGGGTCGATCCGCGCACCCGTTCCTTCGAGCAGTTGGGTCGATTCGTCAGCCAGTTGCAGGTGCCGATGGTCGCCAATCTGCGTGACACGCAAAATTACGTTCATCTGGCAGCGCATGGCCTGTCGGTCTTCGATGTGCCGCAAAAGCGCGTCGAGCAGGATCTGGCCACCTGGGAGCCTCTGGTGACCTGGTTCACCCGGCAGTGAGCAGCTTCACCGCAGCTGGCGCCGGGGCGATCCCTCGGGCTGGCTTGCCGGCATCGCCCGCGTTGTCCAGGTTCCCGGTGCCGCCCGTCTCGACTTGCCGGCTCACGGTCAGGCTGGTCGATGAACGATCAGAGCGGCTGCTGGTTCGCCGCTCGGTGGCCCATCCGATCGAGACCTCGGCTGACCGTGGTGTGATGGTGACGGCCTGGCGGCGACGGGGTGTCGGCTATTGCGCCACCGCCGATCTGAGTGCGACCGGCCTGCAGCGCGCGGCCGATGAAGCCGACCACTGGGCGGCGATTGCCGAGCAGTGCGGCGTGTTCGAGGCCGTCGATCTGCATGCGCTGCTCGCTACCCGCTCGCTGCCCGATGCGCGCTCGCCGGTCGTCGAGACCATGCCTGATCGCGCAATGCTGCTGGCGATGCTGCGCGAGGAGTCGGACGCGATGCATCCCGACCCGCGCATCGTGTCGTGGTCGGCTCGTCTGGTGCTGACGCAGCGTGAGCAATGGCTCTATGTCGACGGGCGATTGCGCGCTCGGCAGTCGAGTCAGTTTGTCGAGCCCAATCTTGAAGTGACCGCGGCCGATGGTGGCCTGTCCCAGACCCGCTCACTGGCTGGGCAGTACAACGGGTTTTGCCAGCAGGGCGGCCTGGAGGTGATTCGGGCCAGCGGCCTGGTCGGCGGCGGCGCACGAATCGCCCGCGAGGCGCTTGAATTGCTTGGCGCCCCCGACTGCCCCTCAGGCCCCCGCGATCTGCTGCTGATGCCCGACCAGATGATGCTGCAGATCCATGAGTCGATCGGCCATCCCCTCGAACTCGACCGCATCCTGGGCGATGAGCGCAACTTCGCCGGCGGCAGTTTCGTCGATCTCGACATGTTCGGCCACTATCAATACGGCTCGCCCCTGCTCGATGTGAGCTTCGACCCGGACATCGAGCATGAGCTCGCCGCCTATCGCTGCGACGACGATGGCGAGGCCGCGCGCAAGGTCTGGCTGATTCGCGGTGGCATCCTGCAGCGCCCGCTCGGCGGCGGCCTGTCGCGGGCCCGCGCACAGGCTCGCGGCGTGACCCTCGAAGGCACGGCCAACGCCCGTGCCGTGGGTTGGCACCGCGCGCCGATCGACCGCATGGCCAATCTCAATATTGAGCCTGGCCAGACATCGCTTGCCGACATGATCGCCTCGGTCGACCGTGGCGTGCTGATGCGCACCAATGTGTCGTGGTCGATCGACGATGCCCGCAACAAGTTCCAGTTCGGCTGCGAATATGGTCAGCTGATCGAGGACGGCAAGCTCACCACCGTCGTTCGCAATCCCGGTTATCGGGGGGTGTCTGCGACCTTCTGGCGCAGCCTGGCGGCGGTGGGTGATCCGGCCAGCGTCGAAGTGCTGGGTACGCCCTTTTGCGGCAAAGGCGAGCCGGGCCAGGTGATCCGGGTCGGCCATGCATCGCCGGCCTGCCTCTTTCGCGGCATCGACGTGTTCGGCGGCGAGGGATGAGCATGCGGGCGCGATTCGACGAGCTCGCCCAGGCGATCGAGACCGGCTGCACGCCGGGCGAGTTTGCTTGTGCGACGCTCGAGGCCGAGCGCTCCGAGTTCGTGCGCATCAACGGCGCGCGCTTGCGTCAGGCGGGTCGGGTCGAGCGAGCGGTGGCGCGGATCCGGCTGGTGCAGGGCGATCGGCAGGCCATCCATCAGCT
>CAIKZV010000068.1 GCA_903831925.1 uncultured Burkholderiales bacterium | reverse complement strand
CTTGGGGTCTGGGGTGGCAGATGGGACCCAAATGAAAAAGGGGGGGTGCCCCCCTACCCCCGGGGTGTCTGGCAAAAATCAAGGTCGAGCTGAGGACAGCTCGGGTCAGTGAGTTGTGGGTGGGCGAAGCCAGTCAGAAAAGAACGGGAAGAGCCGGTAGCCAACAGGCACAAAGACCAAATCCGACGTCGTCGGATGAACCCGATATGAGCAATGTGGGGAAGAATGTGGGGAACCCACATCTAAAGGCCTCGAAGGCCTTGATTTACTTGACAACTTGGCGGAGGGCGAGGGATTCGAACCCCCGGTGGGCTCTCACCCACAACAGTTTTCAAGACTGCCGCATTAAACCGCTCTGCCAGCCCTCCGGCGCCTTGCCAGCCCGCTACTGTACCTTGTCCGGACCGAGGCTGAGAACCCCGGCTGTCTGAGCCCTGGCGCTCAGACCAGGTCGAAGGCCGGCCACGGCCAGTCGCCGTCGACCATCCGCTGCAGATGCATCACCGAGATCTGGGTCTTCACATCGGGCAGACGCCCTGCCCTGAGTTCATCGATCAGCCAGCCGACACTGACCCAGTCGATCTCAAGCAGCTCGCCGTGATCAAGCTTGCGTGTCTCAAGCGCGCCCAACTCGCGCGCAACGAAGATGTCGATGATCTCGTTGGTAAACCCGATCGCCGGGTGAATACGGGTGAGCAATGCCCACTGCTTTGCGGTGTAGCCGGTCTCTTCGAGCAGTTCGCGTCTTGCGGTCTGCAGGGGCGTCTCGCCCGGATCGATCTTGCCCGCCGGAATCTCGACATAGACCTGCTGCATCGCATAGCGAAACTGCCGTTCAATCAGCACGCGACCATCTTCGGCCAGCGCAAGGATGGCTGAGGCGCCCGGATGAACCACCCATTCGCGGCCGTGGATCGATCCATCGGGCAGCAACGCCTTGTCTCGCCGCACCTTCAGGAAAAGCCCCTGATAGACGAGCTCCGACTCGACGGTGGTTTCCTGAAGATCTTTGCTCATCGTGACAGGCTGCCGGATGAAAGTGGCCGCACGAGTGGCGCGCGGCGCTCAGCCGCCGAAGGCCTGCTTCACCGCATCGGCGCACAGACTCATCAGCGGACCGGGCACCAGCCCGAGCAGCAGCACCAGGGCGCCATTGACGGCGATCAGGGCTTGAGCACTGGGCAATGGGCGGAGAGCCTGCGTGTCGACCGGCTCATCGAAATACACCGTCTTCACGATGCGCAGATAGTAGAAGGCACCAACCAGTGACATCAGCACAGCCAGCACCGCGAGCCAGACCATCCCGGCATCGATCACCGCTTTGAGCACCGAGAGCTTGGCGTAAAAGCCGATGGTGGGCGGGATGCCTGCCAGCGAAAACATCAATATCAGCATGACGAAGGCCAGCGCCGGGTTGCGACGACCCAGCCCCTTGAGGTCGGCGATATCGTCGGCCTCATGCCCATCGCGCGACATCAGCATCATGACGCCGAAGGTGCCCAAGGTCGTCAACACATAGGCGACCAGATAGAACATCGATGCGCTCCAGGCATCGGCCGCACCATTGGTGCTGCCACCGACAATGCCCGAGAGCATGCCCAGCAGCACGAAGCCGATCTGCGCAATCGCCGAGTAGGCAAGCATGCGCTTGAGGTTGGTCTGTGCAATCGCAACCAGATTGCCAAGCACCATCGACAGCACCGACAGCACCAGCAGCATCTGCTGCCAGTCGCTTGCAACCCCAATCAGACTGCCCGCCAGGATCCTGAACGCGACCGCGAAGGTGGCGAGCTTGGGACCTGACGCAATCAGCAAGGTGGTCACCGTCGGGTGCCCTGATAGACATCGGGCACCCACATGTGAAAGGGCACCGCGCCGAACTTGAAGGCCAGACCGGCAACAATGAAGACCACGCCGAAGATCAGCACCTTGGCGTTGGCCGGCGCCAGGCCACCCAGCGACTGCGAGATCTTGGCAAGGTCGAGCGTGCCGGTGCCACCGTAGATCATCGACATGCCGTAGAGCAAAAAGCCGGAGGCGAGTGCCCCGAGCACGAAGTACTTGATCGCGGCCTCGGTCGAGATCGCATGATCGCGACGCATCGCGGCCATCGCATAGAGCGACAGCGACATCAGCTCAAGCCCGAGGTAGACGATCAGCAGATTACCTGCCGAGATCATGATCATCTGCCCGAGCAGCGCAAAGAG
>CAIKZV010000067.1 GCA_903831925.1 uncultured Burkholderiales bacterium | reverse complement strand
GGCGATCGATTCATGCGCCTCCCTCAGCCAGCCCCCGGCCCCGATGGATAGCAACCCGGGCACGGCACCCTGACGTTCCTCGCCGCCCTGCGTAAAGATGCCGGTTAAAGCGACCGCCACGCCCAGCACGAGCATGGCGATGATGGCCAGACTAGCGGCCGGATTGTGGCCGAGGTACTGGCGGTCGCGGCCGGCCAGCAGATCCCGCAAATAACGCCAGGCGGCCTGCGGACCGACGACGAATGACTTAAAGCGAGCATAGCGTCCACCCACAAACCCCCACACGAACCGGAAAACGATCAAGCCCAGCATCAGATAGCCGAGAAAGATATGGATCGATAACCAGCGGTCGGACGAACTGCTGACCCAGGCGCCTGCGAAGCAGATGACGAGCAGCCAGTGAAACAGCCGCGTGGGGGTATCCCAAACGAGAATTTGTTTCACGGCGCGTCACGATGCGGTAGACGCCGCTTGAAGTGCAGCAAACCGTTTATCCCGGGACTTTGATCGAGCGTTCGCTGAAATCCGCCCTGTCCGCCCCGGCGTGGCACGCCTGACAGTTTGCCGGGCTCTTGACCGAGGCTCGCTTCCAGACAGCAGCCGGTACTTCCTCGGCGCTATGTTTGCGCTTGAACCATTGCGTCTCAGTGATTCGGAGGGGCGCACCAGCACCCGTCCAGCGATTCGAAGCGTTGGCCACCAGGAAGGCTGTGATCTCCTGATTTTCCTGAGGCGTCACCGAGGCGTCAGCGCCGAAATGTTTGTCGAGCCCTGACATCAGCTTGCGCCAGGACTCGGCCGGCAACAAGCCTGGGGCGTAAGCGATGTGGCAGGCACTGCACTCCTTGGCCCAAGTGGGATTGAGCCTGGCAGGCTGAAGCGGGCGCCCACGGTCCTGCCCACCGTATCGGTCGTCCCTTTCGTCGGCAAACACTGCGCCCGGCAGCAGCATCAGGATCCAGAGGACGACACGGAGCCTCTTCATGGCGATCCCTACTTCACCGAAAGCAGAAAGGCAATAAAGTCGCCCTTCTCGTTCGCGGTGCAGCCGCGCTTGAGCACGTCACCGCAATTGCGCTTGAACCACTTCTCCACCTTGGCGAGATCGGTGAACCGCTCGGCATTTGCCACCGGAGCCATGGGCAGAATGTCCTTGTTCGTTGTGGCATGCCTGCCGTGCGCCTTGGGCGAATCGCCGTGACAACTGCCGCACGAAAGATCCCCCGCCCTGGCCTTGTAGAACGCCTCGCCTCGCGTTGCGGAAAAGTCCACAAAGGCGGCGTTCTCCTGCTTGGCCGCCGCACGGTAGCTGTCCTGAACGGGATTGGCACTGGCCATCAACGGCAGCATCGTCGAAAGAACCGCAGCCACGATCCACAGGTTCATGCTGTTGCTCCTGAAGTGCGCTTGCAGCGAACGCGACCAAACCTCTGGTTTTATCCTGCCATCGTTGGTTGCGCTGGGATGTGCTGCACCACACGGTCTGCACCCCCGAACTTGAGCGCGATCTGGGGCGCCGGCGGTGGCCGATCATCAGGTCCGAAAACGGCGAGTGCAGATCCGGCGTTTGGCTACACTTTCACTATGGTGTTCGACAACCTCACCCCCGACGCTTGTTATCAGGCCATGAAGTCACATGACGCGCGCTTCGATGGCCATTTCTTTGTCGGCGTGCGCTCGACCGGTATTTACTGTCGGCCGATCTGTCGGGTTCGCCTGCCCAAACAAGCAAACTGCAGCTTTCATCGCAATGCGGCGGCGGCCGAGGTCGCAGGATTCCGACCTTGCCTGCGCTGTCGTCCGGAACTGGCACCGTACGCCATACAGCAGAATCTGGCGTACGCGATCTGGCAACGCATTTCGGCCGGCGCGTTGAATTTCGGTGCATCGATGCAGGAT
>CAIKZV010000066.1 GCA_903831925.1 uncultured Burkholderiales bacterium | reverse complement strand
GACTCGATCGATCTTGCGGAAGATCGCGACCGGTTCAAGCGACTGCTCGACAAGCTCGGGCTGAAGCAGCCGAAGAACGGCATCGCCTATTCGGTCGAGCAATCGCGGCTGGTGTCGTCGGAACTCGGCCTGCCGCTCGTGGTGCGGCCGTCCTATGTGCTGGGCGGGCGCGCCATGGAGATCGTTCATGAGCAGCGCGACCTCGAGCGCTACATGCGCGAGGCGGTCAAGGTCTCCAACGACAGCCCGGTGCTGCTCGATCGCTTCCTGAATGATGCGATCGAGGTCGATGTCGACTGCATTGCCGATGGCGAGCGCGTGCTGATCGGTGGCGTCATGGAGCACATCGAGCAGGCCGGCGTGCATTCGGGCGATTCGGCCTGTTCCTTGCCGCCGCATTCGCTTGCCCCAGAGCTGATCGTCGAGCTCAAGCGTCAGACCGAGCTGATGGCTCGCGCGCTGAAAGTGGTCGGTCTCATGAACGTCCAGTTCGCGATTCAGGAGGATGCAAGCGGTCACTCGACGGTGTTCGTGCTCGAAGTCAATCCGCGCGCGTCGCGCACCGTGCCGTTCGTATCAAAGGCGACCGGCATTGCACTGGCCAAGGTCGCGGCGGTGGCGATGGTCGGCGTGACGCTTGTCGAACAGGGTGTGACCGAGGAAGTGGTCCCGCCCTATTACTCGGTGAAAGAGGCGGTCTTTCCCTTCGTCAAGTTCCCGGGGGTCGACACCATCCTCGGGCCCGAGATGAAGTCGACCGGCGAGGTCATGGGCGTGGGATACAGCTTCGGTGAGGCCTTCGTGAAGTCGCAGCTCGGTGCAGGCATTCGCCTGCCAACCGAGGGCAGCGCCTTTATTTCGGTCAAGTCGGGCGATAAGCCCCGGGCAGTCGAGTGCGCCCGCGAGTTGCACGACATGGGCTTTCGTCTGGTTGCCACCCGGGGCACTGCCGCAGCCATTTCAGCGGCCGGCATGCCGGTCACCGCGGTTCACAAGGTCCAGGAAGGCCGACCGAACGTGGTCGACATGATGAAGAACGGTGAGATTTCTTTCGTTGTCAACACGGTCGAGGAAAAGCGCAGTGCGATCGCCGACTCGCGCGCGCTGCGCACCACGGCACTGGCGATGCGTATCACCTACTACACCACCATCGCCGGTGCGCTCGCGGCGGTGCAGGGGATGCGCCATGTCCAGGGACTCGAGGTCTATTCGCTGCAGGCTTTGCACCGTTCGCTTCCCGGGAGCTGAAGGGGCGGCCCTGCGCCCCGGTGCTACTATCGTCGGTCATTGAGCGCCCCGGTCCTTGCCGGGGCGCAATTTTTTTGGAGCAAGAGTTGAGCACGATCCCGTTGACGGTGCGCGGCGCGCAGCGCCTGAAGGATGAATTGCAGCGCCTCAAGTCGGTCGAGCGGCCGGCGGTCATCAATGCGATCGCCGAAGCGCGAGCGCAGGGTGACCTGTCCGAGAACGCCGAATACGACGCTGCCAAGGAAAAGCAGGGGTTCATCGAAGGGCGGATCGCCGAGGTCGAAGCCAAACTTGCGGTCGCGCAGGTCATCGACCCGTCCACGCTCGATCCTGATGGCCGCATCGTGTTCGGCGCAACCGTCGATCTCGAAGACCTTTCAAGCGGCGAGAAGGTCACTTACCAGATCGTGGGTGATGACGAGGCCGACATCAAGGACGGCAAGATCTCGGTGTCCAGCCCGATTGCCCGTGCCCTGATCGGAAAATACTCGGGCGACTCGGCTGAGGTCAGGGCTCCCGGCGGCCTGCGCGGCTACGAGGTCCTGGACGTGCGCTACCTGTAGCCGTCGTGCTGGTCGAACTGCGACGATTGCCGGCTGCCGGAGGGCGCGCTGCAGAAGGGGGGCGAGCCGATGCGGCAAAGGGCTTTGCGCCTGTGCGCCGGCCTGCCTTGATCGTCGAGCTGCCGGCCGGTTTCAGAAACGAGCTCGCTCCCGGCTTTCTTGCGAATCCTGCACTGCCCGACCCCGATGCTCCGGTGCTTGGCCTGCGGTTGGCGGCCGAGGTGGCTGCTGCACCGATCGGTGCCCGCGACCCGCGAGCAATCGGTGGGCGACGTGCGGGTGCGACCGGAGCGAAGCGCTCGGTCCGCGCGATCTGTTCAGGTTTCGGCACGCCTGGCCTGGCGCGCTTTCGGGGTGCCGATTTGCCTTCGGCGGCCAGCTTTTTCGGCGCCGACTCGGTGCGGCGGCGGATGGGTGTCTTTTTGAGCGCCGTCTCGGGCTGCTCTCGCCACAGCACCAGCAACTTGCCGATTGATTGGACGAGCGCGCATCCAAGTCGCTCGCACAGCGTCGCACCGATGGTTTCGCGTGCTTCGCGGTCATCACCGAACACCCTGACCTTGATCAGCCCGTGTGCGGTCAGGGCAATATCGGTTTCCCTCACGACCGCATCGCTCAGCCCGGCGTCCCCGATTCTGACGAGTGGGTCCAGGCCGTGTGCTTTGGCACGCAACGCCTTGCGCTGCGCGGCCGACAAGAGGGGCGTGATGGGGGGGGGCGTGATAGGTACCGCAGCGGCCTCGGCCGATTCTGGGTCCCGAGATGGGCGTTCCGACATTCCCCGATTGTAGTCCAGCAGACCGATGGCCAAGAACCGATTCAATAAAGACTGGATGCGTTCGCATCTGAACGACCCCTACGTCAAGCTTGCCCAGCAGCGGGGCTATCGCTCGCGTGCAGCGTTCAAGCTCATCGAAATCGACGAGCAGGACCGTCTGATCCGACGGGGCATGTCGGTGGTCGACCTCGGTTCGGCGCCCGGCAGCTGGTCGCAGGTGGTGCGCGAAAAGCTGGTCGGGCCCGGCGGCGTGATGGATGGCCGCATCGTTGCCATCGACCTGCTGCCGATGGCGCCGATCGCCGGCGTCGAGTTCCTGGAGGGGGACTTCCGTGAGGACACCGTTCTGGCCCAGCTTGACGCAATGATGGGCCGGGCGCCGTCGCTCGACCTTGTACTTTCCGATCTCGCCCCCAACCTCTCAGGGATCGGGTCGGCCGACGCGGCCCGGATGGGCCATCTTGCCGAGTTGGCGCTCGAATTTGCGGTGCATCACCTCAAGCCGGACGGTGCGCTCCTCATCAAATGCTTTCATGGAAGCGGGTACAGCCAGGTGGTCGAAGCTTTCAAGCGGACGTTCGTGACCGTGGCGCCTCGCAAGCCCAAAGCCTCGCGGGACAAGTCGGCCGAAACTTACCTGCTCGGGCGATCGCTAAAGCACGGCGTGCGGCCGGCCCTGCCGTCAGCGGGGTCTTGAAGGGCGCTACAGGGTCGGTTTTTGGTGTTTGAATCGGCGTAAACTAGTCGGATTCCGCCAGGCGTTTGCCGGGCAGCGAAGGAGTGTCAAGTTGAACAACATGTTTTCCAAGGCCGCAGTCTGGCTGGTCATCGCTCTGGTCCTGTTCACGGTATTCAAGCAGTTTGATACCCGGCAGGTGCGCGGCGGTGATATGCCCTATTCCCAGTTCATGGATGAAGCCAAGGCTGGCCGCATCGAGAGCGTGATCGTCGACGGCCGCACCCTTCGCGCCAAATCCAAGGACGGGCGTCCACTGACCGTCTACTCCCCGGGCACCGGCGACATCTGGATGATTTCCGACCTGATGAAGTTCGGCGTCCAGGTCAATGCCAAGCCTGACGAGGAGCAGTCGATCCTCATGAGCATCTTCATCTCATGGTTCCCGATGCTGCTGCTCATCGGCGTGTGGGTCTTTTTCATGCGTCAGATGCAGGGTGGCGGTCGTGGCGGTGCGTTCTCGTTCGGCAAGAGCCGGGCCCGCATGCTCGATGACAACAACAACAGCATCATGTTTTCGGATGTGGCGGGCTGCGACGAAGCCAAGGAAGAAGTCCGCGAGCTGGTCGAGTTCCTGCGCGATCCGTCCAAGTTCCAAAAGCTTGGTGGTCGCATTCCCCGAGGCGTGCTGCTGGTCGGCTCACCCGGCACGGGCAAAACCTTGCTTGCCAAGGCGATCGCCGGCGAAGCCAAGGT
>CAIKZV010000065.1 GCA_903831925.1 uncultured Burkholderiales bacterium | reverse complement strand
GGACGGGGTGCAGGCGCCGGCGCGGCAGCGGGGGCCGCCGGCTGGGCCGGTTGCGCCTGACGGGGAGCCGCGCCCGTCGCGCCCGAGCTGTCGCGCTGCATGGTGCTGCTGGGCGCCTGACGGCCGATATTGCCGCCGCCACCCAGTCGTTTGGCCTGGACGTCAGCCATGCCGACAGTCGTGAGTGCCACTACTGCGATCAGAGCCAGAAGCGAGGTCTTCATGGTGAAGTCTCCGTGATTGTCCGGTGAGAAAAAATTATATTTTCACACCCTCGTGCAGCGCGACCACACCGAGAGTGAGGTTAAAGTGCCTGACCCGCGAAAAACCGGCGTCCTCGAGCATCGCGCTCAGGGTCGGCTGATCGGGATGAACACGGATCGATTCGGCCAGATAACGGTAGCTTTCGCCATCGCCCGCCACCGCCTGACCGATGCGCGGCAGCAGCTTGAACGAGTAGGCATCGTAGATCGGCGCAAGCGGCTTCCAGATGCGCGAGAACTCGAGCACCAGCAGCTTGCCGCCGGGCTTGAGCACCCGATGCATCTCGCGCAGGGCCACTTCCTTGCGGGTCATGTTGCGCAAACCGAAGGCCACACTGACGCGATCGAAATAGTGATCGGGAAATGGCAGCTTTTCGGCATCGCACAGCGTGACCGGCTGCGACAAACCGTCGTCGAGCATCCGGTCGCGGCCGATGGTCAGCATCGACCCGTTGATGTCGGTGAGCCAGACCTCTCCGCTCGGGCCAACCTTGCGGGCAAACGCACGTGCCAGATCGCCAGTGCCACCGGCGATGTCGAGCACTTTCATGCCCGGGCGCAAGGCGGCCTGGCCCACGGTGAAGGCCTTCCAGACGCGGTGCAGGCCGCCCGACAACACGTCATTCATAAGGTCGTAGCGGGGTGCCACCGAATCGAAGACTTCCGCCACCTTGCCCGCCTTGTCGCCAGCGGCGACCGACTCGAAGCCGAAGTGGGTGCTCTGAGCGGAGGCCTCGGCGTCGGAGGATGAATGCGGCGATGTCATGAACGTGGCCTCGTGAGGGCTACCGATTTGAGACCGGCAGCCGGCTTGCTGTCGACAGCGCCATGGCCGGGCTGCAGCGTTGCGGTTTGCTGATCGGACTGCAGGCCCGGCGCCGGATCGCGGCTCTGGCCGGCGGCCCGCAGCCGGTCGTCGTAATCGCGCCAGAGCTGAAGCTGGTTGGCGCCGAGCCAGTAAAGGTAGTCCCAGGAAAAGATTCCGGTGGTGTGACCATCCGAGAAATGCGGCTGGACGGCGTAATGACCGACCTGCTCGAGCGAATCGACATCGATGTCGCGCTTGCCGACCTGCAGCACTTCCTGACCGGGGCCATGCCCCCGTACCTCGGCCGAGGGGGAATAGACCCGCATCAGTTCGAAGGGCAACTGGAAGCGCTTGCCGTCATCAAAGGCGAGTTCAAGGATGCGCGAACGCTTGTGCACGACGATCGCGGTCGGCCTGGGCGTGTTCGAATCGATGCCTGACATCGGATGGGCTTCCGGCAAGTGGGGACCGATGGTAACGCGAATCGAAGCGCGGCAACGCCTGCCGGCGAAGCCGTGTCGTGCAGCCTTCGCGGTGTGCGCCCGGCCGGCTCGACTCAGTCGGCGGGGGCGACCGCGATCCGATCGAAATCGACGCCCCGCTCGAGCAGCCCGATCATTCTCAGGCGTTGCTCGTTCTTTGCCTCCAGCAGGGTCAGGATCCGCGACTGTGCAAAGGCGTCGCGTCGCACGACCACCGACGGCGGATCGCCGCAGCCCATGCCGATAAAACTCCATCCGGCCTCGAAGCCCTGACTGCCGAGGTAGCGCACCCGCACCGCCCGGGGCGATCCGGGCCAGAACCGCACGCCGAGATCGTGAGCAAAGGAATGCTGCCTGTCGGACCATCCGGTATGGGTCAGGGTCACCACCTGCCCCACCATGACCTGGCGCGGGCCGGCGCCGGGTCGGGTTGCACGCCGGTGATCGGCCAGTGCACCGTGCTGCCAGGCCTGCAGCGCAACCAGGCCGCCGAGTCGCAGACGCGGCGTATCGGCAGACCGGGTAAACACCGAGCGGTAGGCATCCATGCCGCGCCAGCTGACTTCCTCGCCGCTGTCGGGGCTGATGCCGGGGCCGCTCTCGGGCTCGGACAAGCCGATCTTGAGCAGGGCCTTGGGGACCGGAGCCTTCACCAGCGGCGTCGGCACATGGCAGGGCCCCCAGACCACCCGCAGCCTGCCGAGCAGGGCGGTGAGCCGCTCGACCGACAACAGGGTGCGCAGTCCGACCGCATCGGGGGTCTTGCCTTGCGCCAGCCCATCGGCACATCGATTGAGCACGACGATCGCCTCGCAGGAATCGATCTGCACGGTATGGTTGGGCGACAGCATCAGACAGGGGCCGACCGAACTCACATGCGGCAGACCGTCGAGTTCGATGCGAAGTCCAACGCGGCGAGCGGCCGCCCAGGCCAGCCGGTAGGCCATCGACAGTTCGTCGCCGTCGAATCCGAGCGGCTCGACCAGCCGCATCAGCAGCGGCAAGGCCAGCCCGGCCGCAGGCGAGCCGGTGCGCATGCCTTCGGCATCACCACCCAGCGGCGACGGGTCGGGAAAGGCTTCCTGAAAGGTCGGCGATTGCCACAGCGGATACGCCAGACGGCAAAGCTCGTCCCACTCCTTGCGAGGCATCGTGATCCGCAGCCGCGCGGCCGTGGTCAGCAGGCGCGACTGCATCTCGAGCGCCCAGGCGAGCGCCAGCAGCGCGCGGGGCACCGGGCTTGCAACCTGCGACGAGTCGAAGGTCGGCTCGCACAGGTCGATGTAGACCCGCTTGAAGGCGTCGCGCCCGGCAATCAGCACCGCCGACAGGCTGTGAAAGGTCGCCAACTCGGCAAGCGCCAGGGGAATCGGCTGATCCCGCAGACGGGAGATCACCGGCTCGGCAGCGGTCAGCATGTCGGCACGCAGAGACTCGAGCGCGAGCATCCTCGCCTCGGTCGACAGACCGCCGGATGCGATGGATTCGATACGGCTGGCCATCAGCGCCAGATCGGCATCGGGCTCGGCGCGGGATCGTGCCGGCAGCCAGGTTCGGCGCTGAGTGGCTCGGCGCTGTGCGGGAAGGAGACGGTGAATGATCGACATGCAGACGATCGTGCCTCGCGCCGCACTTGCTTGCGCGGGCATTGTTCACGATCGGCCGCGAGTCAGACGGTCAGAATGCGCAGCGGGTTGAAACGCGGATTTTCAAAGCCACCCGCGCGCATCGGATAGCCCCGCGGATTGCAGACCACCCGGCACCCGGCTGCAAGATAGTCGTGCGAGGTATGGGCATGACCGTGGATCCAGAGATCGACGCCGGGAAAGAGTTGGTCGAGATCGCTGGCAAATGCCGGGTTGGACAAGGCCCGCATGAAATCAGGGGCCACCGAGCGCCAGC
>CAIKZV010000064.1 GCA_903831925.1 uncultured Burkholderiales bacterium | reverse complement strand
CAGAGGAGAGTGAGCGGTTGAAATTCAGCGGTTGAAACTGAGCGATTGAATCGAAGACAGATCTGCGACAAATCGGTGAAACCGTGTGACGCGCAGATGAATGAGTTGCCGCGTCAGGAAGGCTGGGTCTTGCTGATTCCCAGTGCGTCAAAGAGTTCGAGATATCGTTGGCGCTGCTGGCTGAACCTTGCCCGTGCTGCGTCGAGAAGCCCCGACAGAACCCGGCAAGCTTCAGCAAAGTCTTGATTGATAATAACATATTGGCATTCGGCGGCATGCTCGAGTTCGGTGTGTGCCGCGATCATCCGGCGCTCGATCACCTCGGCCGAATCCTGGCCGCGCGCTGTCAGCCGCTGGCGCAGCGTCTCAAGCGACGGCGGCGCAATGAAGATCGAGATCGCCTGCGGAAAGAGCCTGCGGATCTGCGCGGCGCCTTGCCAGTCGATCTCGAGCACGATGTCCACGCCTTGCGCCATCTGCCCGGCAATCCAGGCCTTCGAGGTGCCGTAGTAGTTGCCATGAACTCGCGCCCACTCGAGAAACTCGTCGGCATCGCGTCGCGCGGTGAATTCGGCTTCTGAAACAAAGTGATAATCCACGCCGTTTTGCTCGCCCGGACGCGGTGCGCGGGTGGTGAATGACACCGACAGCCGCACGCCGTCGCGCTCGGCCAGCAGATGTCTCACCAGCGAGGTTTTGCCGGCACCCGAGGGCGCGACCACGATGAGCAGGCTGCCGCAATCGCTTGGATGGGGAGGCTGGACGGCTTTGGCGGTGTCTGTCATGCAGCTACTCCAGGTTCTGCACCTGCTCGCGGATCTGATCGATCAGCAGCTTCAATTCGACCGAGGCCTGGGTCACCTCGATGCCGGTGGCCTTCGAACCCAGGGTATTGGCTTCTCGGTTGAGCTCCTGCATCAGGAAGTCGAGCCGCTTGCCGACCTGCCCGCCCTGGTCGATGACACGGATCATCTCGGCGATATGGATCTCCAGCCGGTTGAGCTCCTCGGCGACATCCACCCGCATGCCATGCAGCGAGACTTCCTGGCGGATTCGGGCGAGCGCCTCGTCGAGCGGCACGGCCGACCCGGCCAGCCCGGTTGCGGCGGCGTCGCGCAACCGCTCCGACAGACGCTCGCCGAACTGCGCGACCAGCGCCGGGGCCCGGGTCTGCACCTGCGCCACGATGGCCGACATTGCCTGGGCGCGATGACGGATGATACCGGCCAGGCGTGCACCTTCACGGGCCCGACTGGCGAGCAGCTCGTCGACCGCCGTCTCGATCAGCGGACGAAAGGCCGCCACCCATTGCGCGGCATCGGGCTGGGCATCGTCGATGACGCCCGGAAATCGCAGGCAGTCGGCGACCGTCAGGGGCGCTGCATCGGCAAAGTGGCGCTGCACCTCGGTCTGCGCCGCATGCAGGGCTTCGAGCGAGCCGGGCCGAATCAGTACCGCCGGGCGGGTCGCCGTGCGCGACTGAATCGCAGCCCGGCAGTCGATCTTGCCGCGCAGCCCGCGGGTGGTGAGCGATTCGCGAAGCATCGGCTCGAGTGCACGCAGATCGTCGGGCAGCCGAAAGGCCAGATCGAGGTAGCGTGAATTCACCGACCTTAGCTCGATGCTCAGGCCGCCTGATGGATGGTCGGCCGAGGCGGTGCCATAGCCGGTCATGCTGTGCACACCGCTGAGCTTCGAGTTCATTACAATGGGCCCCTATGGCGACTCAGACGAACGCGCCGCTGCCCGAAGGGCTCGAGGTCGGCGGATACCGCATTGTAAGGAAGATCGCCAGCGGCGGTTTTTCGATCGTCTATCTCGCCGACGACAGCGAAGGCCAGTCGGTCGCCCTCAAGGAATATCTGCCCAGTTCTCTGGTCAAGCGATCGGGCGGAGAGCTGATTCCTTTTGTCAGCAGCGAAAATCTGCCGACCTATCATAATGGCCTGAAGTGCTTCTTTGAGGAGGGCAGGGCGCTTGCGCGCATCCTGCACCCCAATGTCGTCAGGGTGCTGAATTTCTTTCGGGCCAATGACACCGTCTACATGGTGATGGCTTATGAACGCGGCCGCAGCCTGCAGGAACTGATCATTCGCTTTCGCGGCAAGCCCGGCCGTGAGGTGCTGCCCGAGCGGCACATCCGTCGAATCTTTTCGCAGGTCATGAACGGACTGCGCGAGGTGCATGCCAATCGGCTCTTGCACCTCGACCTGAAGCCGGCCAATGTTTACCTGCGCCAGGACGGCTCGCCGATGCTGCTCGACTTCGGTGCCTCGCGCCAGACGCTGACGCAGGATGCGCCCAAGCTCTTTCCGATGTACACGCCGGGGTTCGCGGCGCCCGAGCTTTATCGACGCAATCAGAATCTCGGCCCCTGGACCGATATCTACGGGCTCGGCGCAACCATGTATGCCTGCATGATCGGCTCGCCGCCGCAGCCGGCCGACCAGCGCGGCCTGCACGACAAGGTCGATGCAGCGCTGCAGAACGCGGTTCAGCTCTATTCGCAGCAGTTGGTCGACATCGTTCACTGGTGTCTGAAGCAGAATCCGCTCGAACGCCCCCAGAGCGTCTTTGCCCTGCAAAAGGCGCTGCGCGAGCCGCCCTCGACGCCGCCCGTCCCGGTGCCCTCGCGACCGGCCGGCTTTTCGCGATGGCTCGATTCGATGTCGAATCGCCGGCGAGCCACCCGATCAGAATCCACGCTGATGTGGCCGACGAACAAGACGCCGACCTGACGGTCTGACCATAAGGCTTTCAATAAGGCTTTCGCGATGCGTTTCACGATTTTTCAGGACACCGATCAGGGCGGGCGATCGATCAATCAGGATCGGATGGGTTACTGCTATTCGCGTGAGTCCCTGCTGATGGTGGTGGCCGACGGCATGGGCGGCCACATTCGCGGCGAGGTCGCGGCCCAATTGACGGTGCAGGCCTGCGCCGGACTCTTTCAGAAGATGGCCACGCCCCGGCTGGCCGACCCGGCGGGTTTTCTGGACACGGCGCTGATGACGGCGCACCGGGAACTGCTGCAATACCAGACCCGCAAGAATCTGCCTGAGGCGCCTCGCACCACCGTCATTGCCTGCGTCGTGCAGGACGGTTTTGCCTGGTGGGCGCATGCCGGCGATTCGCGGCTCTACTGGCTGCGCGGCGAGCGGATCATGTCGCGCACGCTCGACCATTCGAAGGTGCAGGCAATGGCCTCGCTCGGCCTGATTTCGCCCGATGAGCTCGAGACCCATCCCGAGCGCAACACGGTCCTCAATTGCCT
>CAIKZV010000063.1 GCA_903831925.1 uncultured Burkholderiales bacterium | reverse complement strand
CGGTCGTGCAATCAGCCTTGAAGAAAAGCCGACCGCGCCCAAGAGCCGCTACGCGGTCACCGGGCTCTATTTCTATGATCCGCAGGTGGTCGGCATCGCGCGCGACCTCAAACCCTCGCCGCGCGGCGAACTCGAGATCACCGACCTCAATCGCGTCTACCTCGAGCGCGGTGCGCTCGATGTGCAACTGCTGGGCCGCGGCCATGCCTGGCTCGATACCGGCACGCACGAGTCGCTGATCGAGGCGGGTCTGTTCATCCAGACCATCGAGCGGCGCCAGGGGCTGCGGGTCGGCAGCCCCGAGGAGGTTGCCTGGCGAAAGGGCTGGATCGACGATCAGCAGCTTGGCCGCCTGGCCACCGAACTCGGCAAGAGCAGCTACGGTCAGTATCTGGCGCGCCTGCCGACCGAACGCATCTTCTGATCGGGGCAGGCAATGACCCCGATCAGGACCCCCATCGATGGCCTGCTGGTGCTCGAGCCCCTTGTGTTCGGCGATGAACGTGGCTTTTTCATGGAGAGCTACAACGAGCGGACCTTTCGCGAACTGAGCGGCGTGTCGCCCTCGTTCGTGCAGGACAACCATTCGCGCAGCGGCCGCGGCGTGCTGCGCGGGCTGCACTATCAGCTGCGCCAGCCGCAGGGTAAGCTGGTGCGGGTGACGCAGGGCAGGGTCTTCGATGTCGCGCTCGATGTCCGGCGGGCCTCGCCCACCTTCGGGCAGTGGTATGGCGTCGAACTGAGCGGCGAGAACAAGCGTCAGTTCTGGGTGCCTGCCGGCTTTGCGCATGGTTTCGTGGTGCTGTCGGAGACGGCCGATTTTCTCTACAAGACCACCGACTTCTACGCGCCCGAACACGAGCGCTGCATCGCCTGGAATGACCCGACGATTGGCATCGACTGGCATCTGGGCGACATCGTGCCGCAGTTGTCCGCCAAGGATCGCGCAGGCGTCGCGTTCGCAGACGCCGAGGTCTTCGCGTGAAGATCCTGATCACCGGCGCCAAAGGCCAGGTCGGCTGGGAGCTCACCCGCGCCGCGCAGCCGCTGGGCGAGGTGATTGCGCTCGATCGCAGTGGTGCCGATCTGGCCGACCTTGAAGGGCTGCGCCGTCTGGTCAGGCGGCTGCGCCCCGATGTGATCCTCAATGCGGCGGCTTACACCGCGGTCGACAAGGCCGAGGATGACGAGGCCGCGGCCCTGCGCATCAATGGCGAGGCCCCGGGCGTGCTGGCCCAGGAAGCGCTTGCGCTGGATGCGCTGCTGGTGCACTACTCCACCGACTATGTGTTCGACGGCGCGGGCGAGCGACCTTATGTCGAGAGCGACCTGACCGCGCCGGTCAGCGTTTACGGGCGCAGCAAGCTGATGGGCGAGCAGGCGATTGCTGCGGCCGGCGGGCGCTGGCTGGTGTTTCGCACCAGCTGGGTCTATGCCCCGCGCGGTGGCAACTTTCCGCGCACGATGCTGAGGCTGGCCTGCGAGCGCGATGCGCTCAAGGTGGTGGCCGACCAGTTCGGTGCACCCACCGGTGCCCGCCTGATCGCCGATGTCACCACCCACGCGGTCGCACGCGCGGCCGATGAGTCGGCGCAGGGTCGCTTCGAATCCGGCATCTATCACCTGACCGCCAACGGCAGCACCTCCTGGCACGGGCTGGCCTGTACGGTGATCGAGGGCGCGCGCAAGCGTGGCTGGCCGATCAGGGCCGCGACCGTCGATGGCATTCCCGCCGAGCAGTATCCGACCCGCGCGCGTCGACCGTTCAATTCGCGGATGTCGAGCGCGGCGCTGGCGGCGCGTTTCGGCCTGACGCTGCCGCCCTGGGAGCAAGGCATCGAGCTGCTGCTCGATGACCTCACCGAGAGGCGAGTCGTGGTCTGACCCGGCGTCGAGCCGAATGCCCATGCCTCACCCAAGCCTGCGCCAGCCGCCGCAGGGCATGATGGATCCGACCCGCTTCGCTCGAGATTTCGGCATCGATCCGATGCATCTCGAGTGGGCTGGCACCGGAGGTCAGCGCCATGGTCGTGCAGCAATTCATGCGGATTCTGAAGGCCCGTTTCGGGATCATCGCGGTCATCTTCCTGATGACGCTGGCGGTCACGATCGCGGTCAGTCTGGTACTGACCAAGAAGTACCAGGCAGCCACCACGCTGGTCTTCGAGATCAAGGGGACCGATCCGGTGCTGGGCGGTGCGGTGATGATGCCCCAGACCATTCAGGGCTATCTGGTCACGCAGGCCGAGATCATCCGCAGCGAGCGGGTGGTCAACCGGGTGATCGACACCCTTGGCCTGGAAGGCAATCCGGTGATGCTCGCGGTCGCCAACGACGAGGGTGGCGACGAGGGCGGGCTTTTGCGAAGCCGCATCAAGCGGCATTTCGACAAGAAGCTCGCGGTCGATCCGTCGCGCGAAGGCACGACGCTCACGATCGCCTATGAGGGCACCGATCCGGCCCTGACCGCGGCGATCGTCAATGGCTTTGCCCGGGCGTATGTCGAGACCGGCCTGGAGCTCAAGACCGAGCCGGCGCGCAACTTCAGGCTCTGGTTCGAGGCGCAGAGCAAGGACTATCGCGAGCGGCTCGAAGACGCACAGAAGAAGGTCTCGACCGCGCAGCGCGCCAGCGGCATCCTGGCCAATGACGAGCGCCTCGATGTCGAGAATGCGCGGCTCAACGAGCTGTCGACGCAACTGGTCATGGTGCAGTCCGCGCTGGCCGAGAGCCGGTCGCGTGCGCAGACCGCGCAGCACGGTGCCCACTCGATGCCCGAAGTCGTGGCTAATCCGCTGCTGCAGACGCTCAGCGGCGATCTCGGTCGCGCCGAGGCGCGCTTGAAGCAGCTCGCCGCTCGGCTTGGCCCGGCGCACCCCGAGTATCAGGCGGCGCAAGCCGAGCTCGATCAGCTGCGCGCGAGGCTGCAAACCGAGATGACGCGAGTGGGCGGCAGCATCGCTGCCGGCAACGATGTCAATCTGCGCCGCGAGGCCGAGCTGCGCGGGCTTCTTGAGGCGCAGCGCAGCAAGGTTGCCGGCATCAAATCGGCGCGCGATCGGCTGCAGGTGCTTGAGCGCGAGGTCCAGGGTTCGCAGCGTGCGCTCGATCTGGTGGCCCAGCGATTTACCGAGACCAGCCTCGAAAGCCAGGCGCGACAGTCCAATGTCAGCATCCTGACGCCAGCCTCTGTGCCGACCATGCCCTCGCGTCCGCAGCCGATGCTCAATGCCCTGATCGGCGGTCTGCTCGGTCTGTTCGTGGCGGTGCTCGCCGCGCTCACGCTCGAGTCGATGAACCGGCCGCTGCGCACCGCAGACGACCTGAGCGCTGCCTGTGGCGTGCCGGTGCTTGCAGTCGTCCCGCAGGCCGCGACCCGCCGTGCGCAGCGACTGATCGGCACCTCCGGGCCGGGCGCCGGTCTGCCGCCGACGCTGCGCCTTGGCAACTGATCAATCCGACACTCATAAGGGGCGTCCAGTGAACAACACCGGTGTCGTGCACAGAATGAATCCGATGCCTGCCAGCACGGTCGGTGTGGAGGCCGGGAAGGTTGCGGCCGACATGCGCATCGGGCAGATCCTGTTTTCCAGAGGTCGACTGACCGCGGCACAGGTGGCCGGCGTCCTGACCGAGCAGGGCAGTTCTGCCCATCGCTTCGGCGAGATCGCACTGCGTCTGGGGCTGGTCGCGCGCAAGGACATCGACGATGCGCTCGCGCTGCAGTTCGGCTATACCGCGCTGGAGACGGTCGACAGCAAACTGCCCTCGAAACTCGTGACGGCGGCCAATCCGACCTCGCCCTTTGCCGAGGCGCTGCGGGCACTGCGCAGTCAGCTGATGATGCGCTGGTTTGACGGCACGCCCGGCCAGACCGCGCTCGCGCTGATCAGCGTCGATCGCGGCGACGGCAAGAGCTTCATCGCGGCCAATCTGGGCGTGGTGTTTGCGCAGCTCGGTGAGCGCACGCTGATCATCGATGCCGATCTGCGTCAGCCGACGCAGCATCTGAATTTCGGACTGCCCAATCGCATGGGCCTGTCGGGCATCCTGAGCCATCGGGCCGGGCTGGAAGAGATCGTGGCGATCGAGCGCATCGGCAGTCTGTCGGTGCTGCCGTCCGGGCCTCAGCCGCCCAATCCGCAGGAGCTGCTCGGGCGACCCGAATTCGCCCGGCTGCTCGATGAGCTCTCGAGTGCCTACGACGTGATCCTGATCGACACACCCTCGGCACAGCAGTCGTCGGATGCGCATGTGATCGCCCAGCGTGCGGGCGCTGCGGTGGTGGTCGGCCGCAAGGGACGAACGCGCAGTTCGGAGATCGGGCAGCTCGCATCGATCATGACTCACTCGGGTATCCGCATCCTGGGCACCACCCTGAACGAGCTGTGACCCCGGGTCACACCCTCTGATCACGGGCGCCCGACATGCTCAACTGGCTGCGATCGAATCCTGCCCTGTCGGCCCACCGGCTGATGCCGCTGGCGGTCGGTGCCGGCTTTGCCACCGCGGCCGCGATCGGTGGCGTGGTGGTGGCCTCGGGCAATCTGATGATGATCGGCCTCGCGGTCGGCGCGATTTTCGGTGTGCTGCTGCTCACCGCCGTCCAGCAGACGATCTGGCTGGTGCTGGTCGGCACCCTCGCGCTGTGCGGCCCGCTGGTGATGCACTTTCCGGCACTGTCGCGGCTGCCCTGGCTGTTTTCGATCCTGGGCTTTCTGCTGCTGGTGGCCTCGGTGCTTTACGAAGGCACGCGACGCGACGCGCCCGGGCAGTCCAAGCCCGGATTCGTGGCGATCGCGGTGGTCTTCATGATCTATGCGACCGGCATGAGTCTGTTGAGCGATGCCCCGGGCGACCAGATCATTGCCGCCTTCAAGCGCTATTTCCAGTATTGGGGCCTGATGTTTGCGCTGGCGGCCGTGCCCTTCGCCGCAAAGCAGATTCGCGTCTGGCTGCTCTTCATGATCGGGCTGGCGGCGATCCAGCTGCCGTTTGCGCTCTATCAGCGCATCGTGCTGATGCCGCTGCGCCTGAACATGCCCAATCAGGTCGTGCCGGTCGATATCGTCACCGGCACTTTCGAGGGCTCGATTTTCGGCGGCGCCAACAACAACGTCATGGTGTTTCTGCTGATCGCGGCGATTGTCGGCCTGCTGGCCGCGCGACGCGAGTCGATCATCCCGGCACGCATTTTCTGGCCACTGCTCGCGGTGATCGCCGCACCGCTGGCCTTGGGCGAAACCAAGATGGTGGCGGTGTTTCTGCCAATAGCACTGGCGGTGGTCTATAGCGACCTGGCCCGGCGCCGGCCCTTCGCCTTTGCATCCGGTGCAGTGGTCGCGTCGGTGCTGATTGCCGGCCTGATGGCTTTCTATGTGCAGTACCAGGCGACCGAGGGCCGCACCGAGATGACCTTTGATCAGCGGGTCAGGGAGAACCTCGATTACAACGTCGGCAACCGCGGTTACTTTGGCGGTGCGAGCCTGAATCGCAGCAATGTCGTGCCCTTCTGGTGGAGCCGCCATGGGCTTGACGATCCGGTCGGCACGGTTTTCGGGCATGGGCTGGGCGCCTCGCACGGCTCGCGCGGCGCCGAGCAGCTCGGCCATGTCGACCGCAAGTACCCGGGCTACTCGATCGGGCTGACCGCCTTCGCCGGTCTGCTCTGGGATGTCGGTCTTTTCGGAATAGTGCTCTACCTGCTCGTGCTGGGCGGCGCGTTCAGGGCGGCCGGGCAGCTGGTGACGCAGGCCGAGCCGGGCCTGGACCGGGCGATGTGCCGCACCCTGAGGGCGGTGGTGGTCATGATCCTGCCGGCCCTGCTGGCGCTCGACGTGATGCTGATCGCGCCCAGCATGCAGGTGCTGGCAGCCTTCAGCCTCGGCCTGATTGCCTGGCGATGGCGTGCCGGCTCCGGCGCGTCATGGGTCGGGCAATGAACCCGAGCCTGCGCATTCTGCTGGCGACCGCCGAGCCGCACCCCTGCGCGCGGCCGGATGTTCGCGTGCTGTTCGGGCAGTCGCTGCCGGCGCTGGGCGTGCAGGTCGATCTGCTCGCCCTTGGCGAGACGCCGACCGATTGCGCCTCACCACCCCCCTGGCCGGGCGGTGTGGCCTTCCTGCGCCCGGTCCGCACTCGCATGCAGCGGCTCCTCGGCGATCTGTTGCAGCAGCTGTCGCTGTTTCGGCTTTGCACCCGGGGCTATGACGCGCTGGTCGTGCGCGACAAGCCGGTGCTGGGCATCGTCGGCCTGGCCGCCGCACGCGTGGCGGGCATCCGGTTCTGCTACTGGATGTCCTATCCGCTGCCCGAGCAATACCTCTGGTTGGCCGGTCGCCGTGACGGATCGGTCGGCGTGGTGCGACGGGTCTGGCTGTGGCTGCGCGGCATGGCTGCCCGGTTTTGCCTCGAGCACCTGCTGGTGCCGCATGCCGACTGGCTCTTCGTGCAGTCCGATGCGATGGCGGCAGCGCTGCGTCGCGGGCCGTTGAAGCACGACCGTGTGAGCGCGGTGCCGATGGGCGTCGACGCTGCCGCGATGCCGCCCGCCGCCTCCGCGCTGCCGCCACCCTTGCAGGATCATCCGACCGCGGTTTATCTGGGCACACTCGATCGCTATCGGTGTCCGGAGATCATGGTGGATTCGGCCGCACGGGTCGGTCGGGTCATGCCCGATTTTCGACTGATGATCATCGGCGAGGCCGACGAGCCCAGCGACCGGGGCTGGTTGCGGCGCCATGCGGTCGAGACCGGTGCGGCGCGCTGGGTGCACTTCACCGGCCGCCTGCCCTTCGATCAGGCGCTGGCGCTGGCGCAATGCGCGCAGGTCGGGCTGTCGCCGGTGCCGCGCAGCCCGCTCACCGAGGTCGGCTCGCCGACCAAGGCGGTCGAGTACCTGGCCTGCGGATTGCCGGTGATCTGCAACGATCAGCCGGATCAGGCCTGGGTGGTCGAGCAAAGCGGCGGCGGCCGGGTGGTCGCGCTCAATGCGCAGGCCTTCGCCGACGCGATCATTGCAACCCTGTCTGATCCGCTGGCCGCGCAGGCACAGGCGCAGGCCGGTCGCCGCTGGGTGCAGGCCCACCGCGACTATGGCGTGCTGGCCAGTGGTGTCGAGGCACGCCTGCGTGCGCTGGTGCCGTCGCCCGAACCGTCGCCCCGCAGCCGTATCGGTGCGCCTACATGACCCTCACCACCGAGCCGAAGGCTGACGGTGTCTATGCGGTGTCGCGCATCAGGGCGAGCATGATGGCCTTTGCGGTGGGCAAGGCGATCAGCGCGCCCCTGTCGCTGCTGCTGATCCTGATGCTGGCGGCGGTCATGCCGCGCGGCGAGTATGCAAGCTATGTTGCGGCCACCGCGATGCTCGAGATCGGCGTCGTGCTCGGCCCGCTTGGCATCGAGTGGGTGCTGCAGACCACGATTGCCGGCATCCGGGTGAACGGCAATGCGGCGCAGTTGCGACGGGCGACCCTGCTGCTCGGTGCGCTGCCGTTTCTGACCTATGGCGCGCTGGCGGCGGTGATCTTTCATCTGGCCACGCCGGTCTCGGTGATGCTGGGCGGTGTTGCGCCGCCCGGGCTTGTGCGGCTGTATGCCATCGTGCTCGCGATCGAAGGACCGACGCGCGTGTTGCGCGACGGCCTGATGGCGGCGCTCCTGCTGCAGCAGACCGCGCAGATTTCGCTGGTGTTGCGGGTTGCCCTCGTCGTTGCCATGACCGGTGGCATGGCGCTGGTCGGTGAACCGATCGAGGCGGTCGATGTGGCGCATGCCGAATGCTTTGCCTCGATTGCCGCGCTCATCACGGTGCTGCTTGCCCTGGCGGTGCATCTGCATCGCGCGCGGCCGCGCGCCGAGATGACGGCGGCCCTCGGCGCCTGGCTCGGCTGGCGATCGGCTGGCTTCGCCTCGCATGCCTACGGCAGCATCGTGCTGATGCTGCTGATCGGCACCGACGTCATGACCGCGCTGGTGGCCCGATTTCTGGGTGCCGAGGCGACCGCGGCTTTCGGGTTCGTGGTGCGGCTGATCGAGATCGTGAGGCGCTACCTGCCGCTCGACATGTTCTGGGGCGTGCTCAGGCCTGCGGCCATCGGTCGGCATGAAGCCGGCGGGCGAGCCTTCGCACCGCTGATGCGCGACTGCAATCACATGATCGATGCGAATCTGCTGGTGATCGGTGCTGCGCTCGCCCTGGCGCTGGCGGTGGGCGATATCGGCGTCAGCCTGCTGTCTGGCGGTCGGGTGCAGACACCCCTGCTGCTGCCGGCCTTGCTGCTGCCCTTGCTCGTCACCCATACCGTGCGGCGGGTGGTCGAGCTTGCTGCCTATACCCGCGGCCACTCGGGGGCCTTCGTGCGCGCTGCGCTGGTGTGTCTGCTGGCGCCGGCCCTGAGTGCGATGGCGCTCGCTGCCACCGGATCGCCTCATGCGGCCGTCGTGGCGGTGCTCGCGGTTGA
The DNA here is from genome assembly GCA_903831925.1 of uncultured Burkholderiales bacterium. Classification (GTDB taxonomy): domain Bacteria; phylum Pseudomonadota; class Gammaproteobacteria; order Burkholderiales; family Burkholderiaceae_E; genus UBA4615. Next base: position 5,635 of record CAIKZV010000063.1, on the reverse strand, counting down.
TCTGCTCTTTACCGGCCTGGCCGTGGCCGGCATGCGCGCGCGGGGCGATCGCATGCATTTCAATCTGTCGCGCTGGCGCGCCCTGGCGCTGTCGTGCGGGATCGGTGGCGGCATTGGCGCGGTCGCGGCGCTGGCGACGAGGCCGCTGGCACCCCCGCTTGTTGCCACCGGCATCGCCCTGGCCGTGACGCTGGTGAGCTTTGCGCTCGCGGTGGTCGGCCTGCGGGTGGTCGGTGCGGATGACCGCCTGTGGCTCAACAGCGTGCTGCGTGCCAAAGCGGCGTGAGCCGGCAATGCAGCCCCAGCCCTTGCCACCCTCCGCTCATCGCGCATCGATGGGCGCCACTGCGGACACATCGACATGACCACTGGCGCCTTGCCCCGACTGCTCAGCATCAACAGCTACCACTATCACCGTGGCGGTGCCGACAACGTCTATTTCCAGCATGCCGAGCTGATGCAGCAGCAGGGCTGGAAAAATGCTTTTTTTTCGATGCATCACCCGCGCAATCTGCCCAGCGAATGGAGCCGCTACTTCGTCGACGAGATCGAGTTCGGCCATGTCTATCCGCTCGCGCAGAAAGTGAGCAAGGCGATCAAGGTGGTCTATTCCTTCGAGGCCCAGCGCAAGCTGCGCGCGCTGCTGGCCGCCTGGCGTCCGGATGTCGCCCATCTGCACAACGTCTATCACCACCTGTCGCCGTCGATCCTGCCGGTCCTGCGCAAGGCCGGCGTGCCGGCGGTGATGACCGCGCACGATCTGAAGATCGCCTGTCCGAACAACAAGATGTACAACGACACCGGCGTGTGCGAGCGCTGCAAGGGCGGGCAGTATGCGCAGCTGCTCGCACATCGCTGCATCAAGGATTCGCTGGCGGCCAGCACGGTGGTGGCGCTCGAGGCGGTGCTCCACCGCTTGCTGGGCAGCTATGGCGACAACCTTGAACGCATCATCGTGCCGAGTCGATTTTTCCTGAGCAAGTTCGTCGAGTGGGGATGGCCGGCCGAGCGCTTTGTCCATATTCCCAACTGGATCGATGCCGATGCGATCCAGGCCGATGACCGCGCCGGCGACTACTTTCTCTACCTTGGCCGGCTGGCGCCTGAGAAGGGCGTCGAGACGCTGGTGCGTGCCTGTGTGCTGGGGGGCGTGAAGCTTGCGGTGGCAGGCGATGGGCCGCTGATGCCCGGGCTGCAGGCCATGCTGCACGATGGCGCGGGCAACGTCAGACTGTTCGGGCATTGCGAAGGCGATCAGCTCGCGCAGCTGGTGCGGGGCGCGCGCGCCGTGGTCGTGCCCTCGCAGTGGTACGAAAACGCACCCCTGAGCGTGCTCGAGTCATTTGCCGCCGGCAAGCCGGTGATCGGCAGTCGCATCGGCGGCATTCCCGAACTGATCGACGAAGGCCGCACCGGCTGGCTGGTCGAGCCAGGCGACGTGGATGCGTTGGTCAGTGCGGTGCTGATGGTCAATGCGCTGCCCGATGCATCGGTGCGCTCGATGGGGCGCGCGGCCCGTGCACGGGTCGAGCGCGACTTCCATCGGCGCGGTTATCTCGCCGCGATGATGGCCTTGTACGACGCGATCGGCGTTCGCGGCGTGAGCGCCGGCTCAAGCTCCTGCGAGGCTTCGGGGTTTCCTGATCTTGGGCGTGTTCAACCCCAGTGACACACTGGTCCGGACGGGTCGCCGATGCGGCTGCGTCGAAACGAACAGCGACTGAACAGCGAAAACATGACGGAGGTCTGCCTTGAAGAAGATCTATCTGGCCGGTAGCGGCGGCATGCTCGGACAAGCCTTTCACCAGGTCTTCGGCAGCGACTACCAGCTGCGATGCACCGACAAGGATGTCAACGAGCCCTGGCTCGATCTGCTCGATTTTCGCGACCTCGACCACTATCGCAAGGATGTCGAAGCGTTTCGCCCCGACTACCTGTTTCATCTCGGCGCGCATACCGATCTCGAGTATTGCGAGCAGCATGTCGAGGACACCTATCTCACCAACACCACCTCGGTCGAAAACGCGGTCTGGATCGCCAACCGCCTCGATATTCCGCTGCTCTACATCAGCACCGCCGGCATTGTCGACGGCTCGAAAGACAGCTTCGACGATTGGGATCTGCCCAATCCGCTCGGGCACTATGCCCGCTCGAAATATGCCGGCGAAATTTATGTGACCCAGAACGCACGCCGGCACCTGGTCTGCCGCGCCGGCTGGATGATGGGTGGTGGTCCGCGCAAGGACAAGAAGTTCGTGCAAAAGATCATGAAGCAGCTCAAGTCCGGCAAGACCGAGCTCAACGTGGTGCGCGACAAGCTCGGTACGCCCACCTACACCATGGACTTCGCGGCCAACGTCAAGGCGCTGGTCGAGGCCGAATACTGGGGGCTCTACAACATGGTCTGCGAAGGCGTGACCAGTCGGCTCGAGGTGGCCCACGAGCTGGTCGATGCGGTCGGCATGAAAGATCGTGTGCGAATCAACGAGGTCGACTCCGACTTCTTCAAGGCCGAGTTTTTTGCCCCGCGCCCCGACTCCGAGCGGCTGCTCAATCGCAAGCTCACCCTGCGCAACATGAATCGCATGCGAGACTGGCGCGTGGCGTTGCGCGACTACGTCGGATCCGCCTATTCGCATTACCTCTGAGCGGGGCGGTGCTCATGCGAATCGCTGCCTTCGGCTTTCGGTCGGTGCCCTCGCGCCCGGGGTGTGCCGGCGCCGACAAATTTGCGGCCGAGCTCTTTCCGAGACTCGTGCAGCGCGGCCACTCGGTGGTGGCCTACAACCGCCTGTATCCCGGGGAGGCGGCACTTGCCGAAGACTGGCGCGGTGTGACACTGCGCAACGTCGGCACGCTCACGCGCCGCAAGGGCTTCGATACCCTGCTGCACGGACTGCGCTGCACGATCGACATCATCGCGAACGACACCGCCGATGTGGTGCATATCCAGAACGGCGGCAACAGTCCTTATGCGCTGGTGCTTCGACTGTTTGGAAAAAAAGTTTTTCTTTCTCAGGACGGTGTCGACTGGCAGCGGGCCAAGTGGCCCTGGTATGCCCGGTGGTATCTGCGCGCAGCGCAATACCTCACCGCGGTCGCACCCAATGCGGTGATCTTCGACAATGTGTTCTGCAAGGCCGATTTCGAGCATCGCTTCGGGCGCCATTACGATTACATTCCCTTCGGCAGCGAGGTCGACGAGTCGGATCTCGACGACTCGATTCTGGATGAGCTCGGTCTGCAGCCCGGCGGCTATTTTCTGTTTGTCGGGCGCTTCATCCCCGACAAGGGGCTGCAGTATCTGATTCCTGCGTTCGAGCGACTCAAGACCGACTGCAAGCTGGTGCTGGTGGGCGGCTCGCCCAATCCGTCGGATTTCGAGCGTCAGTGCCGTGCGACCACCGATCCGCGGATCCTGTTTCCGGGCTTTGTCTATGGCGGTCGGGCGCATGCCCTGATGAAGCAGGCCTGCGCCTATATCCAGCCCTCCGACATCGAGGGTCTGTCGCCGGTGATTCTCGAGAACATGGGGCTGGGCACGCCGGTGATCTGCAGCGACATCCGGGAGAATCTCTTCGTGGTGGGCGACACCGCGGTGACTTTCAACAAGGGCGACACCGACAATCTGGTGGAATGTCTGGCGTGGTCGCTCGAGCATCCCGAGACGCTGGCCGAACTCGGCGTGCGCGGGCAGCGGCGGGCGCAGGCGCTCTTTGGCTGGGACGCGGTGGCCGACGCCCATGTGCGCATCTTTGCCGAGCACAGTGCCGGGCGCGGTCGACCTACTCCAGCGGCGGGGGCTCGGATCTGAATTCGGCGACGCCGATTGCCGCGCCGCCGGGGTCCTGCACGCCGACATCGAGGGTGGCGAAATTGAAAGCGCGCCAGGTGTCGGTCACCCGCTTGGCACGCGAGACGCCCACACCCGGGTTGTAGCTCGCCGGCGCGAAGGCCGACACCGGCGTGTTGCGGTCGGGATAGTAATCGGCGCCCATCTGGATCAGCAGCCTGGCCTGCTGGCGGTCATCGGGTTGATCGGAGCGATCGGTGATCAGCCGGGCCTGAAGGGTCACGAAGACTGCGGCGACATCGGGTGCATCGATGGTGAGTTTGCCGCAGCACCAGCCGTGATACGCGAGATTGCCGCCGGGCGCTTTGACCGAAGTCGAGCCGTCGGGCTCATTGCGTTCGTCGGGCTTGCGGGTGGCGTCGCCCTGCAGATGCTTCGGGTACAGCTCGCCGCTGACCTGCGTGCTCGAGCCCACCAGCGTCCACTGGCCATCGGAGCGGCGCTTGACGAACACCTTCAGGTTGCGAATCTGCACGCGCGTGTTCGAGGCGTCATGCCCCACACCATCGAACACCACGAACCAGGGCAGCACCGTCGTCCAGTAGTCCTTGCTCTTGTAGCGCGGGTTGGCCGGTGTCCACCACTGCGGGGTGCGGCTGCCGCGCGGGTCATTGCCCATCACCACATGGCCCGGACCGGTGGCCCAGCCCGGGCCGCTCGGCACACCTGCCAGCGGCATGTCGTTGACCAGGCTCATGTCGCTGATCACGGTGTCGACCGAATTGATCGGCGGCGAGTTCGCACTGCGGTTGCCTGCGGCGGGATTCGATGCGGGTTTCGTGTCGTCCGGGTTGGCCTGGCAGGCCGCGATCAGCAGCAGGCTTGCGCCGGCGATGCTCAGGACAGGTCTGATGAGTGGGTGAAGGAATGTCATGCCGATCTCCTTGAGCAGGAGTGCGGCAAGAAAAAGGCCCGCACGGGGCGGGCCTGAATGAACACTGTCTGGCGGAGTCGAAAGACTTATTCGATCGGCGGCGGATTGGCGCGCAGGGCGGCGGACGGCACGGTGGTCATGTTGATCGCCTGCCAGTTGTTGGTGACGTACTTCATGCGGCCATGGCCGGCCTCGCCATTGTTCGGCGCACCAGGGGCCCATTGCGATGTCTGGTCACGCCAGTAGTCGAGCGCGCCATAGGCCAGGAATCGGGCGCTTGCGCGGTCGTCCCGCACACTCGGGTTGTCGACGATCAGCCTGACCTGATAGGTCACGAAGATGCCGCCAAGGTTGGGTCGATCGATGGGCATGCGGCCGCAGCACCAGAAGTGGTAGGCATAGGGCCAGGTCGGTTTGGCCGAGACGCCGCCGCTGGCTTCATTGCGGATATTGGCCGGGCGAACATCGTTGCCCTGTCGGAAGTCCTCGTTGTATTCCGAGCCATCGACATTGGGCGAGGTGCCGGCCAGCGACCACCTGTTCGTCGACTTGTTGAGCACGTAAAAACGCATGTTGCGGATCTCGACGCGGGTATTGACCGCCGGGTTGCCTTCGCTGGCGACGAAGATCACGCCCCATGGCAGCCCGAATCCCCAGTCGGCAGGCGGGTTGATGCCAAGGTCAAGGCCCGGGCCAATCAGGGTTCCCCAGCCCGGGAAGGCGATCGGCACGCCTTCATGAGGCAGGGTCATGTCGTTGACGATCGTGTCGATCGAATTGACCGTGCTGCTGACGACGACCGGGGCCGGGGTCGGCGCGGGTGTGGGCGTCGGGGTGGGGGTTGGTGTGGGGGGCGGTGTAGGCGTGGGCGTGGGCGTGGGCGTCGGGGCAGGCTTGGTCGTCACGGT
>CAIKZV010000062.1 GCA_903831925.1 uncultured Burkholderiales bacterium | reverse complement strand
GGTCAACCCGGTTCTGCTGCAACTCAAAGAGTGTCGACAGCCGTTCGGAAACCAGGTCCTGGTGCGGCGAAAAGGCGTCGTAAGGCAAAGTTTCCCAGTCTGGCAGGGACTTGATCCGCAGGGTCGGTGCGAACCACCGGGTTTCTTCTTCGAGCCGTGCGGCGTCGAGTGCCGAGGCGGTGATCACCATCAGCAGGCAAGACTTTTCGGCATGCCGTGCGGCGAGCGCGGCCAGCAGCAGGGCGTCGCCGCTGCCGTGCGTGGCCGGCAGGGAAATGACAGCGCCTGCGCCGGGCTGCGGGATGCCGGCAGCAGGGTCGGTGACAGCGAAGGCTGGCGAAGCGCTCAGGCCGAGAGAGGTGGTGTTCAAGCGGGGACCGGATCCAAACCTATAATTGTAGCTTTCGCCAACGACCCACAGGCATCCGGCCGACGCCATGTCCGACTCCCCCCCTCGACAGCGCGGCCGATCCCGCCTTTCCCAGTCACTTTGCGATCGTTCCGGCGGCGGGCGTTGGCCTTCGCCTGGGCGCCGATCGGCCCAAGCAATATCTCGACCTCGATGGCGCCACCATGCTCGAGCGGACGGTGCAGGCGCTGCTTGCCTGTCCCTGGATCGAGCGGCTGATGGTGGTGGTCTCACCGGAAGACGAGGTGGCGCATGGCCTCGCCGGGCTGGTCGATACCCGCGTTCGGATTGTCGCGCGCGGCGGCGCGACCCGCCGCGCCAGCGTCCTCGGTGGTCTTCTCGCGCTGGCCGAGCAGTGCGGCGCCCGCGATCATGACTGGGTCTGGGTTCATGATGCGGCTCGCCCGGGTGTCGATGCGGCATCACTGCATCGCCTGCATGCGACGCTGGCCACCGAGCGCATCGGCGCGCTGCTGGCCTTGCCGGTGGCCGATACCGTCAAGCGCGGCGGCAATCAGCGGTCCTTGAAGACGATTGATCGCGAGGGGCTGTGGCTTGCGCAGACGCCTCAGGTCTTCGGGCTCGGTCGCCTGCGCGAGGCGCTGCAGCGGCATCACAACGTGACCGACGAGGCCTCGGCGATCGAGGCCAATGGACTGTCGCCGGCGCTGGTAGTCGGCAATCTGCGAAATTTCAAGGTGACGACCATGGACGATCTGCAGGCGATGCGAGCGTCGCTCGCGCTGTCACACCAATCTGCTGCGACTTCCTCAGCGCCTTCGTCAGCGCCTGCTTCTGCAACGGAGCCGGGTGCCACTGGCGCACGGTTTCGAATCGGACAGGGCTGGGACGTCCATGCGCTGGTGCCGGGACGCGCGCTGCTGATTGGCGGTGTCGCGATTCCTTTCGAGCGCGGTCTGCTCGGTCATTCGGATGCCGATGTGCTCCTGCATGCCATCACCGATGCGATGCTCGGTGCGGCGGCGCTTGGCGACATCGGCCGGCATTTTCCGGATACCGACGCGCGCTTTGCCGGTGCCGACAGCCGGGTGCTGCTGCGTGAAGCGCTTGCACGGGTGCGCGAGGCCGGCTGGCTGCCAGGCAATATCGACTGCACGGTCGTGGCTCAGGCGCCGAAGCTGGCCAGCCATATTCCTGCGATGGTGGCCTCGATTGCGGCCGATCTGGGCATCGCGCCTTCGCAGGTCAATGTGAAAGCCAAAACCGCTGAAAAACTCGGTTTCGCAGGCCGTGGCGAAGGCATCGAGGCCCACGCCACGGTTCTGCTGGTGGCCGTGGCCTAGGCCAGATCGGCGGTGAGTGCAGCGCGGCTCTCGTCATTCAGCGGCGAGACGCTTGCCTGGTAGTTCGGATGATCGACGCCCATCGACAGCGACACGCCATATTTCAGCGCCGCGGCCATTTCGTCGGTCAGCTCCCAACGCAGGAAATGCACCGCCGAGGTCTTCTCGTCGTTTTCGCGCTCGAGGTCTTCGTCGGCGATCGGCCAGACTTTCGGTGAGCCCTCAACCTGCAGCCACACGCGCTGCTCGACGCCCTTGAGACGGCCGAGCGAAGCGCGCCGAGTGCTCGCGTCTTCATACTCGATCAGCATGGT
>CAIKZV010000061.1 GCA_903831925.1 uncultured Burkholderiales bacterium | reverse complement strand
TCGTCGCGAAGGACAAGCGCATCACCCAGCGTCACGTGCGTGAAATGCAGGAAGCGCACATGACCAAAATCGCGGTGCCGCAGGACTATGTAATCGGCCGCATGCTCGCGCACAACGTCGTCGACAAGGACAGCGGCGAAGTAATCGCCAATGCCAACGACGAGATCACGGAAGAACTGCTGACCAAACTGGCCGAAGCAGATGTCGGCAAGGTGCAGACGATTTACACCAACGATCTCGACCAGGGGCCGTTCATTTCGCAAACGCTGCGCATCGACGAAACGGCCGACCAGATGGCGGCGATGGTGGCCATTTATCGCATGATGCGCCCCGGCGAGCCGCCGACGGAAGACTCCGTGAAGACGCTGTTCAACGGCCTGTTCTTCTCGGAAGACCGTTACGACCTGTCGGCTGTCGGTCGCATGAAATTCAACCGTCGCGTCGGCCGCCCCGAGCTTACCGGCGCCGGCACGCTGTCAAAAGAAGACATAGTCGCTGTGATCCGTATCCTTGTTGAATTGCGCAACGGCAAGGGCGAGATCGACGACATCGATCACCTCGGCAACCGTCGCGTGCGCTGCGTGGGCGAACTGGCCGAAAACCAGTTCCGCGCCGGTCTGGTGCGTGTCGAGCGCGCGGTCAAGGAGCGTCTGGGCCAGGCCGAGACCGAAAATCTGATGCCGCACGACCTGATCAACAGCAAACCGATCAGTGCCGCCATCCGCGAGTTCTTCGGCTCGTCGCAGCTGTCGCAGTTCATGGACCAGACCAACCCGCTGTCCGAGATCACCCACAAGCGCCGTGTCTCGGCCCTTGGACCGGGCGGTTTGACCCGCGAGCGTGCCGGCTTCGAAGTCCGCGACGTGCATCCCACCCATTACGGCCGGGTGTGCCCGATCGAAACGCCCGAGGGCCCGAACATCGGCCTGATCAACTCGCTGTCGCTGTATGCGCGCCTGAACGAATACGGCTTTCTCGAGACGCCCTACCGCAAGGTGGTCGATCTCACCCTCACCGATGACATCCATTACCTGTCGGCGATCGAGGAAGGCCGTTATGTCATCGCGCAGGCCAACGCCGGCGTCGATGCCAATGGCCGTCTGGTCGACGAACTGGTGTCGGTGCGGATCAACGGCGAGACCCTGCTGTCATCGCCCGACAAGGTCCAGTACATGGACGTCGCACCGAGCCAGATTGTGTCGGTCGCGGCTTCGCTGATTCCCTTCCTCGAGCATGACGACGCCAACCGCGCGCTGATGGGCTCGAACATGCAGCGTCAGGCCGTGCCCTGCCTGCGTCCGGAAAAGCCGGTGGTCGGCACCGGTATCGAGCGCACCTGCGCGGTCGACTCCGGCACGGTCGTGACCGCGCTGCGCGGCGGCCTGGTCGACTATGTCGATGCCAACCGGATCGTGATCCGGGTCAATGACGATGAAGCGGTGGCCGGTGAAGTCGGCGTCGACATCTACAACCTGATCAAGTACACGCGTTCCAATCAGAACACCAACATCAACCAGCGTCCGATCGTTCGCAGGGGCGATCGCATCGCCCGCGGTGACGTGGTGGCAGACGGCGCCTCGACCGACCTGGGTGAGCTCGCGCTCGGCCAGAACATGCTGGTCGCCTTCATGCCCTGGAACGGCTACAACTTCGAAGACTCGATCCTGATCTCCGAAAAGGTGGTGGCCGACGACCGCTACACCTCGATCCATATCGAGGAGCTCTCGGTACTCGCCCGCGACACCAAGCTCGGCTCCGAAGAAATCACCCGTGACATCTCCAATCTGTCGGAAAGCCAGCTTGGTCGTCTGGATGAATCGGGCATCGTCTACATCGGTGCCGAGGTGCTGGCCGGTGACACGCTGGTCGGCAAGGTCACGCCCAAAGGCGAGACCCAGCTCACCCCGGAAGAAAAGCTGCTGCGTGCGATCTTCGGCGAGAAAGCGTCTGATGTGAAAGACACATCGCTGCGCGTGCCCTCGGGCATGAACGGCACGGTCATCGACGTCCAGGTCTTCACCCGCGAGGGCATCGTGCGCGACAAGCGCGCCCAGTCGATCATCGACGACGAGCTCAAGCGTTATCGCCTCGACCTCAACGACCAGCTGCGCATCGTCGAGAACGACAGCTTCGAGCGTCTGGAGCGCCTGCTGATCGGCAAGGTCGCCAACGGCGGCCCCAAGCGTCTGGCCAAGGATGCGGTCATCGATGCCGCCTATCTTGCCGACCTCGATCGCTGGAACTGGTTCGAGATCCGCCTGGCCGACGAAACCGCGGCCAGCCAGCTCGAAGGCGCGAAAGAGTCGATCGAGCAAAAGCGCCACTCCTTCGATCTGGCTTTCGAAGAAAAGCGCAAGAAGCTCACGCAGGGCGACGAGCTGCCCCCGGGCGTGCTCAAGATGGTCAAGGTCTATCTGGCGGTCAAGCGTCGTCTGCAGCCGGGCGACAAGATGGCCGGACGTCACGGCAACAAGGGCGTGGTCTCGCGCATCGTGCCGGTCGAGGACATGCCTTACATGGCCGATGGCCGCCCGGTCGACATCGTGCTCAACCCGCTGGGCGTGCCCTCACGGATGAACGTCGGTCAGATTCTCGAGACCCACCTCGGCTGGGCTGCCAAAGGCATCGGCCTGCGTATCGGCGAGATGCTGGCGCGTCAGGCCAAGGTGGTCGAGCTGCGTCGCATGCTCGACAGCGTCTACAACCGTAACGGCCAGAAAGCCGAGCTCGAGACGCTCACCGATCCCGAGATCGTCGAGCTGGCGCAAAACCTCACCAATGGCGTGCCGTTTGCGACACCGGTGTTCGACGGCGCTTCCGAGCTCGAGATTCGTGCAGCCCTCGACATCGCCTTCCCGGACGACGATCCGAATACCACCAAGCTCGGCTTCAACCTCGAGAAGACGCAGTTGCGTCTTCACGATGGTCGTACCGGCGAGCAGTTCGACCGTCATGTCACCGTGGGCTACATGCATGTCCTGAAACTGCATCACCTGGTCGACGACAAGATGCATGCGCGCTCCACCGGGCCGTATTCGCTGGTCACCCAGCAGCCGTTGGGCGGCAAGGCGCAGTTCGGCGGACAGCGTTTCGGCGAGATGGAGGTCTGGGCACTCGAGGCCTATGGCGCGTCCTACACCTTGCAGGAAATGCTGACCGTCAAGTCCGACGATGTGAACGGTCGGACCAAGGTCTACGAGAATCTGGTGAAGGGCGAGCACACCATCGAAGCGGGCATGCCCGAGTCGTTCAATGTGCTGGTGAAAGAAATCCGGTCGCTCGGGATCGATATCGATCTCGAGCGCAACTGAG
>CAIKZV010000060.1 GCA_903831925.1 uncultured Burkholderiales bacterium | reverse complement strand
GTGGCCGAGATCGAGAACGGCAAAGCCATCGCCAAAGAGATTCAGCCGCTTAAGCTGGCTGCCTAAGCCACGCCAGCCGGTTCGCCTCGAGCGCCTGCAGCCGGCCAGAAGCGGTCGTTCGATCCAGCTGGATTGAGCGCCAGAAACCTGACGTTCCTATCGTCGGCAAGTTCGCAATTGATGTCGTCATTGTTTGCAGCGATTCGTCGGTTTACCTCTTGATTGAATTCGTTAAGCAGACGGGAATAACGCTCTTTTATCGCACAGTCCCCGAGTGCCACCCGACAGCAAATCTGTTAGTATTACGAAGTAATACCTAGAAGCGATAGAGGGAATAATATGGAAGTCACATCGGTCACCAGCAAGGGGCAGGTCACGATTCCGAAGGAGCTTCGACAACAGCTGGGTATTCGGCAGGGCAGTCGCATCGAATTCTCACTCGTTGGCGACCATGTCGAGATGCGAGTCCGCAGCTCTCCTGCGGGCGAATCCGGTAGCGGATTCGGGATGCTTAAGAGTCGGCGCGCCTCCGTGCCAACCGATTTCGATCCCGCGACGCTGCTCAAGCGATGATCGGCCTGGACACCAATATTCTGGCGCGCTACTACATCGACGACGATGCGGATGCGCAAGTACAACGTCAGCGCGTGGCAGCTCGGCGCCTCATTGAGTCAGGTCAGCCGCTGATGGTGAGCAAGTCGGTGATTCTCGAATTCGAATGGGTCATGCGCGGCTACTATCGCTTCTCCCCGGATGAGGTAGCGTCAGTCATGCGGCACCTCCTCGAACAGGCGCACATCACCTTCGAAGACAAGGATGCGATTGGGCAGGCGCTCTCCAACTGCGAGATGGGTATCGAATTTGCAGATGCGCTTCATCACTCAAGCTACAAGACGTGCGACAGCGTCGCAACATTCGATGACCGCAAGTTCGCGCGTCGGGCCAAAAAACTCGGCTTGGCGCCGCCGGTGAAAGTCGTTTTGTAGCGGCCAGGAGCTGCCGTTCACAATCGCCCGCTTCGGGTCGGATCCGGGTCTTTGAACCGCGCGCTTGAACGGGCGTTTCCCGCATCAAGCTGACGTTTACCTGGCAGGCTTATTTGGGTCCGCAGCTCAGGCGATCAGCGGATTGCGCAGCTTGAGTACAGGGCATCGACTGAAGCGCGATCTGCCGTCCACAGCTCACTGACCCCATGGGCCAGGCACAGCGCAGCGACTCGGGCGTCGTGTGCCAGCGGGCCGGTCACCCGTCCCTGTGACAGCAGCTCGCGCAGCCTTGGCCACTGATCGTCGCCCTCGGCCAGCAGGTGAAGGGTCGGGCTCTCGAACCAGGCGTCGAGCTGATCGATGGCGCGGACGCTTGTCGACGGAGGCGCATAGATGCGCGGATGGGTCACGATCGAAAAGAACTCGGTGACGCAGGGCCATGCGATGGCCCAGGCCGCGCTGCCGGTGGCGAGTGTGGTGATGGCCGCCGAAGCTGGCATCGCGAAGCCGAAGGGGCTTGGCCTTCGATTGCCTGCGAGCGAGCTCTGGGCGCAGGCCCCGGCGCCGCACCAGGATCAGCCTTTCGCAAGCGCCCGCTTGAGCGCCGCCGCGCACACCTCGACCGCCTCATTGGCCTCGTTGATCACCCGGCCCATGGTGATGAAGCCATGGATCTGGCGCTCGAAGCTCATCAGCGTGGCCTTGTTGCCGGCTTCGCTCAGGCGCTGTGCGTAGGCGACGCCCTCGTCGCGCAGCGGGTCGTAGCCGGCCACCAGCACCAGTGCGGGCGGCAGGCCCGAGAGGTCGTCGGCCAGCAGCGGCGAGGCGCGCCAGTCGAGATAGTGTTGGGAGTCGGTGATGTAATGGCCGCGGAAGTAGGTCATTGAGTCGGAGGTAAGCAGATAGCCCTGACCATTGACCTGATACGACTTTGTATTGAAGCGCTGGTCGGTGGCCGGATAGATCAGCAACTGGAAGCTGATCGGCAGGTCCCTGGCATTGCGTGCGGCAATCGCGATGACTGCCGCGAGCTTGCCCCCGGCGCTGTCGCCACCGACCGCGATGCGCGTCGGATCGACGTTCAGGTCACCGGCGTGCTGCTGCACCCAGCGGGTAGCGGCCAGGCAATCGTCGACCGGCACCGGAAACGGAAATTCGGGCGCCAGGCGATAGTCGACCGAGACCACGGTGCAGCCCGACTTCAGGGCCAGATCGCGACACAGCACATCGTGGGTGTCGAGGTCGCCGATCACCCAGCCGCCGCCATGGAAATAGACCAGCACCGGCAGCGCGCCGGCCGATGCCGGCAAGGGGCGATACAGGCGCAGCGGAATCGGGCCGTGCGGGCCATCGGCGCTCAGTTCGCGAACCGTGTCGACCGGGCTTGCCTCGGGCTGCGTGAAAAAGCGCCGCTCGCGGTATTGGGTGCGGGCGGTGACCGGGTCTTGTGTGTGGACGGCGGGCATGTTGCGGCTGGCAATCAGATCGAGCAGCTGCTTGGCTTGGGGATCGAGCATGGGGGTCTCCGTTGAGGTGATGTGTCGTGGTGTGCGGGATCAGTCGTCCCGTTTGAGGGCCAGCCAGCGCTGTACCGAGGGGCGTTGCCATTGACGGCTGGCATAACGCTTCAGCGACTCGGGCACCGGGTCGCCGTGAATCGCCAGGCGGTTGATCATCAGCGCCAGGTCGGTGTCGGCGATGCACCACTCGCCGAAGAGGTGTTCGCTGCCGTGGGCAAGCAGGGCGTCGGCAGCTTCGAAGAGCCGGTCGGCGGCATCGTCGGCGGCTTGCGTCAGCGCACCGAGGTGGCGTTTGAGGAAAACCACTTCGGTTGAACGTTCGGCGCGCAGGGGCATCAGGTCGCTGCGCAGCCAGGCCTGCAGCTGTCGGGCCCGGGCGCGTTCGCGCAAATCGCGCGGGTAGAGCGGCGGATGGCCGGGGGCCGGCAGCAGCTCGTCGAGGTATTCGGCAATCGCCGATGACTCCGAGAGCATGAAGCCGTCGAGCGTGAGCAGCGGCACGCGCCGGGTCAGCGAGCGTCGCGCATAATCGGCCTCGTGATGCTCGCCGGCTGCCAGATCCACCGGCCTGAGCAGCGGCTCGAAGCCCTTTTCAATCAGGGCGACATAGGCCGACAGCGCATAGGGGCTCAGATAGTGCGCATCGACGTCGAGAACCGGGGCTGCATTCAGAAGGGTCATGGATTTACCTCACTTGATCAGGGACGACACGACGCTGGCCGGCATCGATGCCTCGAGCTGCGCGCGTGCCAGTGCAGGCAGCGCACGCCAGGCCGCCCGCAAGTCGGCCAGGCATTTCACCTGGTACTTGAAGACGCCCTGCTCGTAATGCATGCCCCAGGCTTCGAACCGGAAGGTGCCGGCACCTGCGGCAATCGCGTTGGCGTTGGCTTCAAGGAAGGGGAAATAGACGTCGCCCGCGATCTTGAGCAGGCCGGTGATCGCCAGCGGCAGCGGTGCATCGGGCGCACGCCACTGGCCTTCGACGCCCGACGCATCATCGAGCTGCATCAGCCAGCGAAACAGAAAAGGAAATTTTTCGCGCAGATGCTCGGCAGGCGTGGGGTCGCTCGCCAGTTGCGAGAGCTGGCCGAGCCAGCTGAAATCGGCCAGTGACGGGCGCGAGCCGAAGAGATAGCGCTCTTCGGTGATGTGGGCTTCGAGCAGCGCCATCATGCGGTCGGCACTGGTCTCGACCAGCGGCGCATTGGCCTGGGTGCAACCCACCAGGGCCATGCGCCCGACCTGACGGTCGCGAAAGCGCGCCGCATAGTCGAGGATTGATTCGAGCCCGTGACCGGCCAGCCGATCGAAGGCCAGCCATTCGCTCATCTGCTTCTGGTCGCGCGGGCGCAGCCAGCGATACAGGAACATCGCCTTGGTGCCCCATTCATCGGCCATGTCTTCGAGCAGCATGGCGAGGAAGGCCTGTGCCGGGTCGGTCGGCACGATCGACCGTTCGCCCGGATGCAGGCGCTCGAGCTCGTAGAGCAGCGGTGTCGAGTCGTTGGCATGGCGGCCATCCGGAAACCGCAGCACCGGTATGACCGGCACCTTGACCTGCTCGAGCGCATTGGGCGTGCCGTCGGTGCCGAGCTGCACCCAGTCGTGGGGCAGGCGACGGTAGCGCAGGATGGCACGCACCTTCATTGAATAGGGCGAGCCGAGGCCGCCGTAGAGGGTGTAGCGGCCGGTATTGTCGGTGGCGGTCATGTTGACTTTGCAGGCGCACGGCGGCGGCGCTGCAGTTCAAAGGGGAGATCGACCGATGATAACCTCGCGCCATGAACGTTCTGCTGTGGATCCTGGTGGTGGTGCTGATCGCGGCCGGCGTGGTCGGCACCATTCTGCCTGCCCTGCCAGGTGCGTTGCTGGTCTTCGCCGGCATCCTGCTTGGCGCCTGGATTGACCACTTCGAGCGGGTCTCGATCACGGTCGTGGTGATCTGCGGGGTGCTCACCCTGCTGGCCTGGGCGACTGACTATGCCGCGGCGATGCTGGGGGCCAAGCGGGCCGGCGCAAGTCGACTCGCGGTGATCGGTGCGGCGATCGGCACGGTCGCGGGTGTTTTCACCGGACTGGTTGGCCTGATCTTCATGCCGCTGGTGGGCGCGGCGATCGGCGAACTGATCGCTGTGCGCAATGCCACCCGCGCGGCGCGGGTCGGGGTATCGACCTGGATCGGCCTGCTGCTGGGCACCCTGGCCAAGGTGGTGCTGACCTTCATGATGGTCGGCATTTTCATTGCGGCGTTGCTGATTCGCTGAGATACCCGGGGCGGGTGCACCGCCTGTCCGATTCGGCGGTCCGCCGGTGGGTTGGCAGTCGCGGGCCGTGCGGCGGCCCGCGATGCTCGACACATGTCTGCCACGATGCCCTTTCGTTCCCCTGCGCCGCCTGCGCGGGGAAATGCCAATGTCCGTGCCCTGGTCGTCGATGAGCATTCGGCGTCCCGGCTGGCCATGCGCGAGCTGCTGAACTCGATTGGTGTGACGCAGGTTCAGATGGCGACCGAGCCGGTCCGCGCGATTCGCATGATGGAGGCCGAGCGTTTTGGTCTGGTCCTGTGCGAGATGAAGTTCCTGTCGCAGATGGATGGCATCCAGGTGCTCGAGTATGTGCGCACCCGCCGGCTGCTGCAGCCCTCGGCCGCATTCGTGCTGGTCACCTCCGCCCCTGATCGTCTGACGGTCGCAGCCACCCGAGAGTGGCAGCCCGATGCCATCGTGCTCAAGCCGGTGGTCGCCGAGTCGCTCGGCCCCCGAATCGAACAGGCCATGCGCCGACGGATCGCACTGGCGCCGGTCCATGAGGCGGCCGATCGGGGCGATTCGCAGGCGCTGCTCGAACGGGTTCAGGCCCTCATCCGTGAAGCCGGTGCGCCGAGCCTCGAACTGCTGCGCTGGCAGGCCAATGCACTGGTCGATCTGGGTCGATTCGGTCAGGCTCACGAGGTCTGCGAGCAGGCGCTGTCGGTCAAGACCGATCTGCCGTGGGCCGAACTGGCCCTGGCGCATTGCGAGCGGGCCGACGGCCGTCCCGATGCCGCCACCGAGCGCGTGCGGGCCCTCATCAAGGCGCATCCGTATTTCGGCGGTGCCTACGATCTGCTGATCGATATTCATGAACAGGACGGCCGTGTCGACAAGGCGCTCGAAGTGGCGCAGGCCGCGCTCAAGCAGCTGGCAACCTCACGACGAATGCGAACGCTGGGTGAGATCGCCTATGCGCAGGGCGAGCTCGAGGTGGCCGAGCAGTGCTACACCGACCTGATCCGCAAGAACGGGGCGTCGCTGACGCGCAGCCCGCTCGACATCGGCATGCTCGGTCAGGTCTTCGTCACCCAGGGCGAGTCTGACAAGGCGCTGCGTCTGGTTGCGACCGCGCATGATCAGCTGGCCGCCGATTCGACTGCCGGTGCACTGGCCGCTGCCGTGCTGTCACAGGCCCATGCCGCCAAAGGCGACGGGCCGGCAGCCGAGACCTTCGCCCGCAAGGCATTGGCGCTGGCGGGCGCTGCCGAGGCGCCCGAGCATGTTGCGCTGCTGGTCGCCCAGGGGGCCTTCAATGCCGGGCTCAATGAAGAGGCCGAAGCGCTGGTTCGCCAGACAATGGCGGCGCGCAAGACACCGGGCGCGCCCGGCGCGCTGGCCCGCAAAGTGATTCTCGATGCCGGTCTCAAGCCGGAGGCGTTTGCCACCGCCGCACCCACCTCGACCCGACCCTTGTCGAGCGACATCCAGGATGCGATGGACTGCCTGCATCAGGCGCGTTTCGATGATGCGGCGGCGCATATCGATCGGGCCCGCGAGCGGCTGCCGAAAAATCCGATGGTCCTGCTGGCGACAGTGCAGGTCTACATGCTGCACATGCATGCCAAGGGTTTTGATGCACAGGCGGCAGCCGAAGTGCGTCGATGCCTGGCCGAGGTCGATCGACAGATCCCGGGCGACGACCGGATCTTCTAGTCGCGGGACTGGCAAGCCAGTCTGCCTGGCGGGTCAGACGGCAGGGTTGCGGTCGTCGGTCTCGATCTGCTTTTCGAGCTGGGCGAGCACTGCGCGCAGATGCTGTCTGAGCATGTAAAGCTCGGGATTCACCGCATCGGGCACACGCTGGTTCAACAGGTTGAGGTCGATGTCCTTGAGCAGCTGAAGGTGTTCGACCGGATTGCCGCGGCCTTCCAGCATGTCGAGTTCGACGAACTTCAGTTCGTTGTTCCAGCGATAGATGCGACGTCTCATCCGCCACAGCCAGACGCCGGGCGCAAAGCGCAGCAAGGGTCCGAGGATGGCCAGCAGCGGCAGTCCGATGAGCAGCAGTCGCTGCACCCACACCGCGGTCCAGAGTGGCAGATAGCGACGCAGGAACCCGGGGCCGTTGCGGTAGAAGCGTTCGGCATCTTCCGAGGTTTCGTACTCGCCTGGCAGGGTGTTCGGAAAGACGCCCGGCCCGTTGAGCAGGGTTCCCTGGCTATGGACTTCGCGCGCAGCTTCGATCATCAGGTCGACGATGACAGGATGCAGGTCGTCGCGGGCGAGCAGGATGGCGGTCGGTGCGACCAGCACGATGTCATGGTCGGGCAAATCGTTTGGCGGATCGATCACGCCGGCCGGCAGATCGACCTTCGACAGGAAGGGAGCCCGCCTCGCGAAGGCTTCGGCGCGGTGAAAGCTGGCGACCTTGATGGTCGGGTCGCGAAGCAATCGATCGATGGTGGGCGATTCGGGGGCGCCGACAAAAAATGCTGCATCGACCGCGCCCTCGACCAATGCCTGCGCAGCAGCCGATCCGCCGATCTCGAAGGCGTGGGTCGGCGGCTGATCCAACCCGAAAACATGAAGCGCGGCGTTGGCCACGACCTGGGTGCCGCTGCCCGCGGCGCCGATTGCGATCCGCTTGCCGGTCAGATCGGTCACCGACGAGATCGTGTGTGCACCGCGCGAAAAAAGCCACAGCGGCTCATAAAAGAGATGGCCAAGCGAGACCAGACCGTCGGTGCCCTCGCCGTGGCGGGTCAGCCCGCTTTGCACGATCGCGAGTTGGACATCGCTGTTCGGATCACGCAGTCGTTGCAGATTTTCGGCTGCCCCCGATGACGGACGCAGCTCGAGTGTCACACCCTGCCGGGCCAGTGCGTCTCGATAGCGACTGGCATAGAGCTGATACGCCCCGTCCGGTGCGCCGGTCGACATCACGACTTTCTTGGGTGGCGCCGGCTGCCATAGCCAGAACGTAATCCCGGCTGCCAGTGCTATGCCGGCGAGGACCAGCAGCAGCATCAGGCGGCTTCGCGGGTCGGCGTCTCGCCGCGACGGCGATTCGGGCACGGGCCGACTCAAGACGCGCTCTGATCGGCCAGACCCCGGTACAGGTCTGCATAGCGGGTTGCCGGCGCATGCCAGGAGGTGTCCTGTGCCATGGCCCGCTGCATCACCCGCTGCCAAACGGGCGGGTTGTGCCACATGTCGATCGCGCGGCGCAGTGCACGCGAGAGTTCGTCGAGATGAGCGCCCCGATAGGAAAAGCCGGTGGCCCTGTCCTCGCTCAAGGCGGCCTCGCTGGCATCGACCACCGTGTCGGCCAGCCCGCCGACCTGATGGACCAGCGGGATCGTCCCGTAGCGCAGGCCATAGAGCTGGGTCAGACCGCAGGGCTCGAAACGCGACGGCACGCCGATCAGATCGCTGCCGGCAACGATGCGGTGTGCGAGCGCCTCGTCATAGCCGATGCGAACCGCGATCTGGTCGGGTGCCGCCTGGGCGGTCGCGCGGCAGGCGTGTTC
>CAIKZV010000059.1 GCA_903831925.1 uncultured Burkholderiales bacterium | reverse complement strand
CCAGCCGCTCGGCCAGCCGCGGCGCAAGCAGGCGCGCCACCGCATCACTCACACCGCCGGTGGGATAGGTCACGACCAGGCGGATCGGCTTGGTCGGCCAGGCGGTGGTCTGTGCCCCGGCACGCCCTGATCGGGCGGCCAGTGCGGCAGTGGCCAGGCCGGCTGCGGCCGCGCCGAGCAGTCGGCGTCGGGCCGGCGATGCGTCGATCGGGGCCTGTGGCGAGTCGACGCTGCAGGCGGGTGAATGGCGCGAAAAAGTGGTCATGGGGAAACTAGCCGAGTTCGAAACTGGTGACGCCGAAGAGCCGCTCGAGGGGCAGCGGGGGCGCGGCGCCGGTATACATGCGGGCGGTCTCGAAGACCGGGCTCATGCCCAGCGACCGGGCCAGGGCGATGGCCTGCGCATTGACTGCGGGCGTATCGAACTGCACCAGGGCACCGCTTGGCACGGCGGCGATCAAGGCGCGCAGAAGTCGCCCGGCAACACCTTCGTCGTCGGCCAGCAGCGGCCCGACCTTGAAGCCCTGCCGGCAGGGCCGGATGACGCCATAGCCGGCCAGCGCGTCGCTCTGCATCAGACCGAGTCCGATGCTGTCGGGCAGGCCCAGCCAGGCCGACAGAAACCGGCGCCGATCATCGGGAAACAGGGCGGCGTCATAGCGCGCCACCTGCTCGAAGGGGAGGCGTTCGATCGGCCGGATCTGTGGATCGGGCGAACTCGCCGCCATGGCCGTGCCCTGATGGCGGATGTTTTTGTAGGCCAGCGCGAAGCGGCTGCGCCGGTAGTTGCGCTGCTGGGCGATCACGCCGTCGAGGGCGACCAGCCGGCCCGACAGCGACCGCATGCCGGCCTGCCACAGGGCCAGGCCGTGACCCCGACCGCGCCAGGCCGGGCGCACGATGTAAAAGCCGATGAAGCCGAAGCCTGCGCCATAGCGCACCGCCGCGATCATGCCGATCGGCTCATCGCCCAGCAGGCCGACGAGATAGCCCTGCGGGTCGGCGGCATGAAAGGCGTCGGCATCGTGCAGGCCGGGGTTCCAGCCTTCTGCCGCGGCCCAGTCGATGCCCAGATCGAGTTCGGTGCGTGACATGGTGCGGATGACGAGCGTGGTCATGGCGGGGAATCAGGTCGTGAGCCGCAGCGCGGCAATCGCCCGATTCTATCGGTGCCCTGAAAGCGGCATGACCGGCGCATGGCCCTGGCAGGTCCTCGCCAGCGTCACACCATGGCCCCGAAAATCGAGCCGTCGCCTTGACAGTGCGCCGTGGCGGGGCGGACATTCGACTGCTTTGCGACCGTCCGTTGTCGCGTGAATTGGCTCATTTTGGTGAGGCTCAGATGGCATCCGTACGTTCCGAAGTGGCAGGCAGCATCTGGAAAATCGAAGTGGCAGTGGGCCAGAAGGTGGCTCAGGGCGATGCGCTGATCATCATCGAGTCGATGAAGATGGAGATCCCGGTCGAAGCACCTGCCGGCGGCACGGTCACCGAAATCCGCGTTGCCGAGGGCGATCGCATCGATGAGGGTGCGATCGTCGTCGTGCTGGGCTGAGCCTTAGCAAGGCCTCACCGCCTCGGTCGTTTTTCGCCGGCCCTCAGGCCGGCACCTCGCTGCCGTCCCAGGCGAAGACCTTGCCCGAATCGGCCGGCTCCAGCTGATCGAGCACGTCGATCAGACAGCCTGCGGCATAGGCCGGCGTGAACAGCCGGCCGTCGGCAACATTGCCCTGGAAGGGCCGCGACAGACCGGTATCGACTGTCCCCGGATGCAGCCCGACGCACACCGACTGCTTTGCGGTGCGTGACCATTCGATCGCCAGCGTGCGAATCAGCATATTGAGCGCGGCTTTGGAGGCGCGATAGCCATACCAGCCGCCGAGCCGGTTGTCGGAGATGCTGCCGACCCGAGCAGAAAGTGCCGCGAAGGCGGCCGGCGCATCGCGCGGCATCAGCGGCAGAAAGTGTCTGGCGACCAGCGCCGGGCCGATGGCATTGACCGCAAAGAGCCGGGCGAGGGTGTCGGCATCGAGCGCGGCCATCGATTTTTCGGGGCGCAGGCCGTCGGCATGGTGGAGCAGGCCGCTTGCCACGATCACGCGGCGGATGCCGCCCGGCGCGAGCGCATTGCGCAACGCGCGAGCCTGGGTTGCCGCAGTGGCGATGCTTGCCTCATCGGTGAGATCGATCGGTGCCTGATGCAGGCGCGGCGCGGCAGGCAAAGCAGGCGATCGCGACAGCGCCAGCACCAGGTCGGCCGGGCGGCGCTCGAGCAGGGTCTGCACCAGGGCACGGCCAAGCCCGCCGGCGGCGCCCACGACGACGTTCAGTTGCGGTGACGGGGCCTCAGGGGGTGAGGTACCGGCGTCGACAGGGCGATGGGTCGTCGTCGGCATCGTCGGGAGTCCTTCAGCAGGGCACTTGACAGTGTCAGGTGGCTCGGAGTGAGTCCGGCAGCTCTGGTGAGTCCGTCAGGATCGCGACGGGGCAGAAGTGATAGTCTGGTGATCCGGGCTAGACACTGTCTAGTGACCGACCGGGATCTTGCGCCGACCGCCGGTCTGCGGCAAGTGCTCTTCGTCATCAACGGCGCTCGCCAGACATCGATCGCCTTGACACTGTCAACCTCATCGCAAACCTTCCAAAAATCCCCGCTCGCCGCCGCCATTCATGAGCCAACCGACCAGCCCAGCCCCCGATCTGCGCCGCCGGATTCTGGATGCCAGCGCCGCGCTGCTCGAATCCGACGGCCTGGCGGCGCTCAGTCTGCGCGAGGTGGCGCGCCGTGCCGGCGTGTCGCACCAGGCGCCCTATCACCACTTCAAGGATCGCGAATCGATCCTGGCCGAGCTGGTCACCGAGGGTTTCGAGCGCCTGGCCAAACGGCTGGCGCATGCCAACGATCAGGCGGGCGCGCTCGGTGTGCGCGGCGCGCTGCTGGAGTCCTGCCGCTCCTACGTCGGCTTTGCGCTCGGCTATCCGGGCCTGTTTCGCATCATGTGCCGGCCTGAAGTGGTCGACCTGTCGCGATTTGAGCGGGCGCGGGCGGCCAGCGACCAGGCCTATGCCGAGCTCGAGCGCATGGTGGTGCTGGTGCATGGCCGCGCTGACGAAGCCCTGATCAGCCAGCACTGGGCACAGGTCCATGGCATGGCCTGTCTGATCCTGGATGGCGGACTGGGCGTGCGGCTGCCCGGCGCCCGGGCCCGGCGCGATCATGTGCGCCAGAGCCTCGAGCGTTATGTCGACACCGTGCTGGGCAATTCGGCGGCTCGGTGAACCGGGCGTTCAGGCGCTGGGCGCGACCAGCACCTTGCCGCCTCGTGAGGGTCTCGCGGCATGGGCCAGCGCATCGCGGATCTTTGCCAGCGGATAGACCGCCTCGACCTCGATCCTGAACGAGCCCTCGCTGATCATCTTGCCAAGCTGCTGATAGAGCGCGTGCTGGGCGGCCAGCGGGGCGGTTGCAAACCAGCTCGCCAGCCAGAAGCCGCGCAGCACGATGCCCCGGAACACCACATCCGAGGCATCCACTGCGCAGGGCTGGCCCGACAGCAGTCCATAGTTGACCACCGGGCTGCCGTCGGCCAAGGACTGCGCCAGCCGCCGGGTGCTCTCGCCGGCCACCGCGTCGATGCCCAGCCTGGGCCGGATGCCATCGGTGGCCTCAAGCACGCGCTGCGCAAGATCGGGGCCATCGACCAGCACGACATCGGCGCCGAGCTTTCGCAGCGGCTCGATCTGGTTCGACTGACGCACCACGCTGATGGTGCGCCAGCCCAGCTTCTTCGAGAACTGGATCACCGACTGGCCGACCGCCGAATTGCCGGCGTTCTGGATGACCCAGTCGCCCGGCGAAAGTGTCACGAACTCATGCAGCATCAGCCAGGCGGTCGGCGGATTCACGCCCAGCATCGCGAGCTGATCCAGATTGGTGTCGGGCAGCGCAAACAGGCGCGCGGCGGGGGCGATGGTGCGCGGGCGCCAGTTGCCGCGAGCCGCCAGCAGTGCGAGCACCCGATCACCGACCTTCAGATGACTCACGCCTTCGCCGGTCTGCAGCACGCGGGCAACCGCCTCGCCGCCGGCCCAGACCGGCAGCTTGGGCGGCACCGCGCCATAGCGGCCCTCGAAGCTCAGCAGATCGGCAGGGTTGATCGACGAGCGCTCGATTTCGAGCAGCACTTCGCCGGCACCAGGCGCGGCAGGTTCGGGAACCTCGACCAGTTCGACGACTTCATGGGCGGGGCCAAAGGTGGAATAGCGGGCAGCATGCATGGGGGCGCTCTTGAAAGAGAGGGGGCGACGGGGGAACGAGGGCATCCGGCAAGCATACCGGCCCTCATGGAGATCAGGTGATCAGTGGGCGCTCAACCCGGCGAGGCCGCGCTGCGCGCATCGAAATCGGGCAACTCGCGGGCCATGGTCTCGTAGAGCGCGCGGATCCTGGGGTCGCGGGCATCCGGCAGGACCACTTGTACGATCAGCTCGAGATCGCCGCGGTTCGGCCCGGGCAGCCCCTTGCCCCTGACGGTCAGGCGCTGGCCGCCTTGCGCGCCTTCGGGCACCCGCACCTTCAGGCGTGAGCCATCGGGCAATTCAACCGGCACGATGCCGCCGAGCGCGGCCTCCCAGGGCGCCACCGGCAGGTCGGCGATCAGGTCGGAGCCATCGATTTCGAAGCGCGGATGCGGGCGAAACTGCACCTCGAGCAGCAGGTCGCCGGCCGGCGCATTGCCGCTGCCCGCGCCGCCCTGCCCGGCCAGCCGAATGCGCTGCCCGGCCCGGATGCCCATCGGAATGCTCACATCGAGTTTGCGCTCGACCAGCGTCGACCGGCCCTGCGCATCGCGGCGCGGACTGCGCAGCGTGACCTGCCGGGTCGCGCCGCTCAGGGCGTCCTGCAGATCGAGGACGATGCGGGCATGGTGGTCCTCGCCGCGCATGGCAAAGCCCGCGCCCCCGCCACCACCGCCGCGCGGCTGGGGGCCGCGGGGGCCACCGGCCGAGCGACCGAAGAGCTGCGAGAAAAAGTCGCTGAACTGATCGGCTTCGGTGCCGGCGACACCGGCCCCGCTGAACTCGAAACCGTCTTCCCAGCCAGGCGATGGCGAAAAGCGCTCGCC
This sequence comes from uncultured Burkholderiales bacterium, assembly GCA_903831925.1. Classification (GTDB taxonomy): domain Bacteria; phylum Pseudomonadota; class Gammaproteobacteria; order Burkholderiales; family Burkholderiaceae_E; genus UBA4615. The sequence continues at coordinate 5,526 of CAIKZV010000059.1, read as the reverse complement.
CTGCTGGCGACCTTGGCCGAGCGCGTCATAGGCAGCGCGCCGCTCGACGTCGGACAAGGCCGCGTAGGCCTCGTTGATCTGACTCATTCGATCGGCCGCATCAGGTTGGCTGCTGACGTCAGGGTGATACTGACGTGCCAGTTTTCGATACGCCTTCTTGATCTGGTCGGCGGTCGCATCGCGAGCCACACCGAGCACCTTGTAGTAGTCCTTGAATTCCAGCATGGGGATGCTCCTTGTGACTCAGGATGCGGGCAATCGATGCCGGCTTCAAGCGGCAGCCCGGCCGAATACAGGCTGTGCCGCACCTGATCTGGGGTCGGAGGATACCGGCATGCAGCCTGCATGCCGTGCCATGGCATCAACGGAGGACCATCATGCTTCGCAGCTATGTACCGCAGGACCTGTTTGCCGACCTCGATCGCGCGCAGCGCGAACTGATGTCGACGCTCGACTATTCGCCCGCGATTCGCGGCATGGGGCGCGGCGGCTATCCCGCGCTGAACGTCGGCAGCACGCCGGCCTCGGTCGAGGTCTATGCCTTCGAGCCCGGCATGGACCCTGCCTCGATCGATCTGCAGCTCGAACGGGGTGTGCTGACGATCTCGGGTGAACGCAAGGCGATTGCCCCGGCCACAGACGACAAGACCACCGTGCATATCAACGAGCGATTCGCCGGGCGCTTTCGTCGGGTGGTGAGCCTGCCCGAAGACATCGACCCCGGTGCCACCAGCGCCGATTATCGCGACGGTGTGCTGCATGTGAGCATCAAGCGCAGCGAAGCGTCGATGCCCCGCAAGATCGCTGTTCAATGAACCGACACGGAGAGCTGACATGAACAACATGACCAGAACCGGCAATGACCAGGCACCGGCCAAAGCACCGGCCAACGGATCGGCCGCCGCATCGGCCGAAGTTGCCGGCGCGACATCGGAGGGCGCGCTCGCCAGCCGCGACCTGCCGGCGATGACACCGCCGGTTGATGTGATCGAAGATGCCTCGGGCATCACGCTCTATGCCGATATGCCCGGTGTGCCGCGCGACAAGCTCAATCTGAAGGTCGAGGGCGATCAGCTCGACATCGAAGGCGAGCTGACCATCCCGGTGCCCGCCGACATCGCGGTGACCTATGCCGAGATGAACCGCACGCTCTATCGGCGCACCTTCACGCTGAGCAAGGAGCTCGACGCCGAGAAGATCGCCGCCGAGTTCAACAACGGGGTGCTGACCCTGCGCATCCCGAAGGCGGCGCACGCCCAGCCGCGCAGGATCTCGATTCAGGCCAGCTAAGTCGGTGAACTGAGTCGGTGAACTGAGGCCGGATCGACGGCCGCGTGCCCGAGGGGCCCACGGCCGTCGTGTCGTCACCGCCAGACGATTTCGTGTTGCATGGTGAGCGGCCCGAGCCGCTCCTGCACCTGCCGGCCAAGCGCTTCACGCGCACCGTCGGGCACCGACTCGATCGTCACCGTCAGCAGACTGCCGTGCAGCGGGTGAGCGCCCGCTTCGACGCTTGCCCGCCCGCCGTCAAGCGGCAGGTCGGCCAGCATGCCTTGTGCCACGCGTTGCGCAGCATCCCAGCGCAGCGCCGGCTTGAAGATCTTGCCCACGCCGGTCAGCGGCATCGGATTGATCACATGCATCGCTACCGGCACGGCGGCCCGCTCGGGCGTGCGCTCGCGCACATAGTCGATCAGGTCGGCCGGCTCGGCGCTCGCCCCGGGCTTGAGCTGTACATAGGCCACCGGCAGCTCGCCGGCATAGGCATCGGGTCGACCGACCATGGCCGCGAGCGCCACTGCCGGATGGCCGAAGAGAATCTCTTCGATCGGCTGGGGGTCGATGTTGTGACCGCCGCGGATCACCAGATCCTTGGCCCGGCCGGTAATCCAGAGATAGCCCTCATCGTCGAGGCGACCCAGGTCGCCCGAATTGACCCAGCCCGGCTCGACGAAGGCGCCCTGGTTGTGCCCGGCGCTCAGGTAGCCCGAGAACACGCCCGGCCCGGCCATGGCGATCACGCCGATTTCGTTGGGCGCGCAGTCGCCGCTGGCCCGTCCGTTCGCATCGATCTTGACGATGCGGATCCGGCTGTAGGGCACCGGATGCCCGGCCGAGCCCAGGCGCAGCGGCCGGTCGAGGTAGGCGATGGTGTGCACGCTGGCGGTCTCGGTCATGCCGTAGACCTCGAGCACCGGGAGCTTGCGCTCTTCGACATAGGTTCGGGCGACCGCCACCGGGATCGCCGATCCGCCTGCCGACACCTGCTTCACGCTCGAGACGTCGGCGTCGCCGACCGGCATCGAGAGCGCTGCGACGATGACCGTCGGCACGCCGCCGAAGGTGGCCGGCCGATAGCGTTCGACCAGCTTCCAGGCATTGCGGGTGGCCGACGGGTTGCGCCAGCCGGCCGGCGACAGCACCACGACGCAGCCGCCACTGGACAGGACCGACAGGCCTTGCGTGAGCGCGCCGCCGACGTGAAAGAGCGGCAGTCCGAAGAGCATGTTCTCGCCCTGGCCCGGGCGCAGCATCAGCCCGATCACCCAGGCCTGGTAGACCTGATTGCCGTGCGTGTGCTGAACGAGTTTCGGTGTGCCGGTCGTGCCGCCGGTGTGAAAGTAGGCGGCGACATCGCTGGCAGCGATGGTGCGTCCGCTGACCAGCCGGTCGGCCGGCTGCGCCTCGACCAGGGTGTCGAAGTCGAGGATCTGCGGATTGCCGGGCGATGCCGGTGCGGCCACGCCGGCGCCACCGACCACGACAATCGCGCGCAGTTCAGGCAACTGGCCCTTGATTTGCTGGACCTTCTGCCAGATGTCGGTGCCCGGCATCGGTCCGATGGTGACCAGCACTTTGGTGCGCGCCGCATGCAGGATCTCGACCAGCTGATAGGGCTCGAGCAGCGGATTGACCGGATTGGCGATGCCGGCGGCCTCGGCGCCATAGAGGGTGAAAAAAGCCTGTGGCACCAGCGGCAGCAGAAAACTGGTGACATCGCCCGGCCCGACGCCGAGCGAATGCAGCGCATTGGCGGTCTGGGTGATGCCGGCAAAGCACTGCGCATGGGTGATGACGATCGGCGTTTCGTCGGGGTCGGCATTGGGCAGCAGCTGGATGGCCGGCCCCGCCGGCTTGTGCATGGCGCCGATGCGCAGCGCTTCATAGGTGCTGGTTGCGGCAATCCGATCGGCAAAGGGCACGGCCTCGAAGGCACGGACCTTGTCGGCGGTGGATAGATCGGGCCAGTCGGGGCCGATCTGGCGATCGAGAAGATGGGGATGCTTCATGGTGGTGTCTCCTTGCTTGCAGCTGTATGTGCTGTTTAGGTGCAGATATCCGTGCAGATGTGCGTGCGGGGGGGCGCGGCGCTTGGGTGCCGTCTTATCGGATGAAGGTCGGTGCCCGTCAGGCCTGCCTGAGCTGCACGCGGGTGCCACAGAGCACCAGGTGGCCCTGCGCATCGATGCAGCCGCGCGCCGTGGCTCGCCGTCTGACCGCCTCGATATCGCGCACTGCCACCTCGAAGGCGCCCACGCCATCGCCACGGCCATCGCGTGTCGGCGTGAAGCGGATCAGGCTGTCGTGATCAAGCGGCATGGTGATGCTGTCGCCAAGGGGCGCTGCCGGCCGGCCCAGCACCTCGGCCCAGCGCGCCGCCATCGTGACCGGCGCAGTGGCCTGCACATCGACGCCAGTGATGGCTATCGCGTCGGTTGTCACCACATGGTCGCGCCAGTGAGGGCCGCCCCACTCCCAGCGCTCGTTTGGGGTCATGGCATCGATCGACAGGATCGCGCCGCCCACGTCGCGCGGATGCAGGTGCGTCATGTAGACGCCGTCGTCGCGGTCGTATTGCGCCACCACCCGCACGCCGAGGCTGGCAGGTCGGGCCCGTGCGGCCACGATGTCGTCGACCTGCAGGATCACCATGTAGCCGCCGTCACCGCCGCGCTTTTCGAGCAGACGCCCGGCAGTGGTGCCTTCCTGCACCGGCACGACCACCTCGAGGAAGGTGTCGCCGATCGGCATCACCGCATTCTCGAGGCCGTAGTTCGCCACGGCCGGATCATTGAAGCAGACCTCGATGCCGAGGATATGGGTGATGTCGTCGACCACCGGCGCGAGCCGGGAGGCCACCAGCGCAATCTGACGAAGTCGCATCATGGCGATGTCTCCTCCTGGGCTGCAGGGGGGCTGATGAGACTGCCGCTTGCGGCCTGCGCCAGCGAGCGTCTGGCCGCATCGGTATCGATCAGGGGAAAGATATCGAAGGTGGCCGGGATCATCTCCGACCATTCGGTGAGGGCGGCATGAAGGGCCTCGTTGGAGGCCAGATCGAAGGTCACCGCAACGCCGCGTCCGACCCGGGGATAGGCCGACAGCGCCTCGCCCGAGGCGAGCTTGGGTGCGATCCAGTCCCAGAACGCCTGGCGGTGTGACGCAACCGTCGAGGGGCGTTCGGGACGAGGATGGCTGACGACCAGAAACAGCATGCTTCAGGTCGCCAGGTAATCAGCCGCGCCAGTCCTGGAAGCGCTTTCCGGCAGCGGCCAGTTCGCCCAGCAGATGAGCCGGCACGAAGTCGGCACCTTGCGCGGCGTAATGCCTCATGCGCTCGACCACCTTGTCCAGGCCCATCTGGTCGGCATAGAACATCGGGCCGCCGCGGTAAACCGGGAAGCCATAGCCGGCCTGATAGATGATGTCGATATCAGAAGCGCGAATCGCCTTGCCCTCGGCAAGGATCTTGGCGCCCTCGTTGATCATCGGCAGCAGGCAGCGCTCGAGGATCTCCTCATCGGGTGCCACGCGCGGCGTGTTGCCCGATTTGGCGATGAACTCCTTGATGATGCCTTCGGTGACCGGCGACGGCGTGGGGTTGCGGTTCTCGTCGTAGTCGTAATACCCCTTGCCGGTCTTCTGGCCGCGGCGATCGAGTTCGCACAGCCGATCGCGCAGGGTCAGGCCCTTCGACTCGGCCTTCACCCAGCCGAGGTCGAGGCCGGCCAGGTCGGACATCGCATAGACGCCCATCGGGAAGCCAAAGTCGTAGAGCACGCGGTCGATGTCCCAGGGCATCGTGCCCTGCATCATCAGCTGCTCGGCAGCACGCCGGCGTGCTGCCAGGATGCGGTTGCCGACGAAGCCCGGGCACACGCCAACGAGTGCAGCAATCTTGCCGATCTTCTTGGCAATCGCCATCGAGGTGGTAATGACCGCTTTGGAGCTGTGCTCGGCGCGGACCACTTCGAGCAGGCGCATCACGTTGGCCGGCGAAAAGAAGTGCAGACCGATCACGTCCTGCGGGCGCTTTGTCACCGAGGCGATCTCGTTGATATCGAGCGCCGAGGTGTTGGTGCCCAGGATGGCGCCCTGCTTCATGAAGGCATCGAGCTTTGTGAAAATTTCTTTTTTCACTTCCATGCGCTCGAACACCGCTTCGATCACCAGATCGACATTGGCGATATCTTCAAGACGCGTGGTCGGCGTAATCAGCGCCATGCGCTGCTCAACCTGCTCCAT
>CAIKZV010000058.1 GCA_903831925.1 uncultured Burkholderiales bacterium | reverse complement strand
GTTTACCGTCGACCTCGGCCAACTCGACCATGCTGCCGAGCAGGTGGCAGGGGTCACCCGCCGGCGTTATCCCGATCTGGCCGTGCCCTATCACAGCCGATGGCGTCATTTTGAGGCAGGTGGGTTCGATCGTGCAGGCAGCCTCTTTGCGCCGCTGATGTCCTCGGGCGATCTGATCGAAGCAGCTCGCTCCCGGATCGATCTGGCTGTGATCGCAGTCCTGCTCGATGCCGGAGCCGGTGGCGCCTGGCGTTACACCGACGCCGCGACCGGTTTTGTGGCCGGGCGATCCGAGGGGCTCGGGATTGCCAGCCTGCGGGCCTTTGAGGCGGGTCTGTTCTCGTCTGAGGCAAGCCCCTTGCAAGTCGACAGCCACGGCCTCGCAGCACTCGATGTGCCGACGCTGGCCGCGGCTTTTCAGGTCCGGGCTGACAATCCGCTGGTCGGACTCGAGGGCAGGGTGGGGCTGCTCAAGCGCCTGGGCGAGGCGATGCACAGGCAGCCCGCCTGGTTCGGGGAATCAGCCAGGCCGGGGGCACTCTTCGATGCGCTGCTACCTGGGGCGTCGAGGAAGAATGGGATGCGCATCGACGCCCACGCCATCCTGAGCGCACTGCTGCAATCGATGGGACGCATCTGGCCCCAGGGCGCCCATCTCGGCGATGTTGCGATCGGCGACACCTGGCCTCATCCCCAGGCCGGCGGCGTCGGCGACACCGCCGGCTGGGTGCCTTTTCACAAGCTGTCGCAATGGCTCAGCTATTCGCTGCTCGAGCCCTTCGAGGCGGCCGGCGTGAAGGTCGAGGGGCTCGATGCGCTCACTGGTCTGGCCGAATATCGCAACGGCGGATTGCTGGTCGACACCGATGTGATCCGTGCACACGATACGTCGGTCTTCGATTCGCCCCTTGCGCCGGGCGCCGAGCCGATTGTCGAATGGCGGGCGCTGACGGTGGCACTGATCGATTTGCTCGCGCCGCGGGTTCGGGCACAGCTTGGTCCGGTCGCCGACAATCTGCCGCTGGCCGCGATCCTGGAAGGCGGCACCTGGGCGGCCGGTCGCGAACTGGCGCAGGCCCGGCGTGGCGGCGAGCCGCCGTTTCGGTTGATCAGCGACGGAACGGTATTCTGACTCCCGATAAATGCTGTTCTGACCCCGATTTTTATTCTCATCTGACCCCGATTTATTTTGAGAGACGAGCATGACGCGAGACATCCATGTCATCGACCATCCGCTGGTGCAGCACAAGCTCACGCTGATGCGCCGCAAGGAAACCAGCACGAGCAGCTTTCGGCGACTGCTGAGCGAGCTGTCGATGCTGATGGCCTATGAGGTGACTCGCGAGATGCCGATGCACGAAGTCGAGATCGAAACACCGCTCGAGGCCATGCGCTCACGCCTGATCGACGGCAAAAAGACCGTGCTGGTGTCGATCCTGAGGGCGGGGGCGGGCATTCTCGACGGCATGCTGCAGGTCATTCCGGGTGCGCGGATTGCCCATATCGGCCTGTATCGCGACCCCAAGACCCTGGTCGCCGTCGAGTATTACTTCAAAGTGCCGCTCGACATGCAGGGCCGCGATGCGATTGTGATCGACCCGATGCTGGCCACCGGCAATTCGGCGGTGGCTGCGGTCGACAGGCTCAAGGAAACCAGCCCGCGCAGCATCCGCTTTGTCTGCCTGCTGGCCGCACCCGAAGGCCTGGCGCGATTTCATGACGCGCATCCCGACGTGCCGGTCTATACCGCAGCGATTGACCGGCAACTCGACGAGCACGGCTACATCCTGCCCGGGCTGGGCGATGCCGGTGATCGGCTGTTCGGCACGAAATAGGGGGCACATCGCACCGGTCGGGGCCCTGCGACGTGAGCAGCTCCGTCCGCTCAGCGCAACCTGCTCAGCGCAACCTGCTCAGCGCAACCTGCTCAGCGCAACCCGCTCAGCCCGGTCTGAGCATCGACGGATGCCAGCCGTGCAGCGCCAGCATCACACCGAAACCCACGAGATAGGCCAGCACCACATGCCAGCCATGGCGCAACCACGACCCGACTGATCGGGCCTCTTCGAACTGTCCGGTCAGTGCCACGCCGGCTGACGAGCCGAACCACACCATCGAGCCGCCGAATCCGACGGCATAGGCGAGCATTCCCCAGTCGTAGCCGTCCTGCCTGATCGCCAGCGCGGTCAGCGGAATATTGTCGAAGACCGCCGATACGACACCCAAGCCGAGCACCGCGGTCCAGGACGGCTGCGGCATGTTCTGCACCGGCATCATCGATGCCATCAGCACCAGCGACAGCAGAAACAGCGCGCCGCGCGCCGCACCCGGCAGCACCGACCAATCGGGTTTGCGCCAGGGCGTGCACACCAGAATCGCGACCCACAAGGCCGCGGCAAGCACCGGAAACCGATCGCCTGCCCCGGTGAACCGGGTGTTGGCGAGAATATTCGCGCTCATCACCACACCCAGCATGAGCAGCACCACCATCACCCGGCCACGGTCGATCGGGCTGCGTTCGGGGGCGTCCATCACAATCGGCGAATAGGCCTGCTGCTGGCGCGAAGCGAACCAAGCCGTCACGAGCAAGGCGGTCACGGCCGCGGTATAGGCGTGCAACACCGCGATCGGTGAGGCGCCCGCAATCCACATCATTGTGGTCGTGGTGTCACCCACCACACTGCCGCTGCCGCCCGCGTTCGAGGCGGCAACGATGCCGGCCAGATAGCCCACATGAACCTTGCCGCGAAAAACCGAGGACGCGATCGTCCCCCCGATGATGGCCGCAGCGATGTTGTCCAGGAATGCCGACAGCACAAAGACCAGTATCAGCAGCGCAAAACCGCCTTTCCAGTCGTCAGGCAGGAAATGCGGCAGACGCTTTGGAATACCGCTTTGCTCGAAGTGCCTCGACAGGATCGCAAAGCCAAGCAGCAGCCCCAGCAGGTTTGTCAGCGATACCGACTCGTGCGCCAGATGCGCCAACAGGCCCTCGAATCCGGTGAGCGACCCGAAGCCGAGCCAGGCCGCCTTGAGCACCGTCACAGCGACCAGCCCGCTGACCGCCACCAGCAGCGAATGTCTGTGCAGCATGGCCACCCCAAGCAGGGTGAGTCCGAAAACCGAAAATTCGAGCAAAGTCGTCTGCCTGCGAGGAATCGGGCCGCGCATTGATCGGTGAAATGACCCGCGGAGTGAGCCATGCAGGATGCCTGAGCTGCGGGGATTGCGTACAGTCGAGGGATGGCAACCAATGCTTCGAACCCGGGCCCACTCACCGACGCCGCCTTGCCGCGCGACAGCATCGTCGACGTCGCCGGCCTGTCGGTCGGTCATTTCACCGATCCGCGCCGCCCCACCGGCTGCACCGTCATTCTGACGCCCGAAGGCGCGGTGGCGAGTGTCGACGTGCGGGGCGCGGCACCCGGCACCCGTGAGACCGACCTGCTCGATCCGGTCAATGCCGTCGAACGCATCCATGCGCTGGTGCTCTCGGGCGGCAGTGCCTTCGGACTGGACGCAGCAAGCGGCGTGGTGGCCTGGCTCGAAGAACGCGGCGTGGGTCTGGCGGTCGGGCCGGTTCGCGTGCCGATCGTGCCGGCAGCCATCCTGTTCGATCTGCTGCTTGGCGATCCGTCCATCCGCCCGGACGCCCGGGCAGGGCGCCTGGCCTGCGAGGCCGCCTCGACCCGGCTACCGGCCGAAGGCTCGGTGGGTGCCGGTGCAGGTGCCACCGTGGGCAAACTCTGGGGCGTCGGACGGGCAATGCGCGGCGGCATCGGATCGGCCTCATTGCGGATATCGGGGGTGACCGTGGCAGCGATCGTGGCGGTCAATGCCATCGGTGATGTGATCGATCCATTGACCGCGCTGCCGATTGCCGGTGCGCGCAACGCCGATGGCACGCGGCTTCGGAATACGACCGCAAGTCTGCTTGCCGGCGACTTGCCGCAGCGACTGATGCCGGGCGGTGCGACCACGATCGGCTGCGTGGCCACCGACGCCATGCTCACCAAGACCGAATGCCGCAAGCTGGCGCAGTGTGCCCACGACGGACTGGCGCGGACCATCGACCCGGTGCATACCGCCTTCGACGGCGATACCCTCTTTGCCCTGTCCACCGGACGCACCGGCAACACGCTGCACCCTGTGGTCCTTGCGACCGCCGCCGCCGCGGTCACTGCAAGCGCAGTGTTGCGCGGCATCAAGGCCGCCACCAGCATTGCTTACACCGGAAGCGAACCGATTCCTTCCTGGTCCGATTTTCATTCTCAAGGAGTTTCGCGATGAATCCGAGCCGACGCCTCGCAGGGCTGGCTGTCCGCGCCACCGCAGTCTGTGCCGCCAGTCTGGTGCTGGGCCTGATCGGCGCCCAAGCCGCCCGCGCAGCACCGACGATGCAACTCGATGCCATGGCGAGCGCCACGATCGCCAATGACGAGATGGTGGTCGTGCTGGCCGTTGAGCGCGATGGGCAGCAACTCGCCCCGATCAACGAGGCGGTGGTGTCGCAGCTCAACGCGGCCATTGCCGAGGCACGACGCGTCGACGGCGTGCGCGCGCGTCTTGGGTCGCTGTCGACCTATCCCAACGTCACCCGTGAAGGCAAGCCCAACGGCTGGCGCGTGCGCGGCGAACTCGTGCTCGAGTCGCGCAATCTGCAGCAGCTGTCTCAGCTCACCGGTCGATTGTCCGAAAAAATGCAGCTCGCGAGTGTCTCGTTCCGTCTGTCGTCAGAGCGCAGGCGTACCGAAGAAGACCGTCTGCTGTCGGAGGCCGCAAAGAGCTTCCAGACCAAGGCATCACAGGCGGCGACCGCCTTCGGCTTCAAGTCGTATCAGATCCGCGAGCTGTCGCTGCGACCCGGCGGCAACTTCCAGCCAAGGCCGGTCTACATGGGGCGCAGCGCTGAAGCCATGCCGATGGCGGCTTCAGCGCCACCACCGGTGCCGACCGATGGCGGTGAGTCCGAGGTCGTGGTGAGCGTGAGCGGCACCGTCGATCTCATGCCTTAGCCCACCCCTTGCGATCACTTGCAATCACACGCGATCATGCCGAGCCGACTGATGACCCCGCCTGACACAACGCCACTCGAACTGAGCCCCCGCGATTGGGAGAGCCAGCCGCCTTACCTGCACCCGCCGTACAAATCGAGCATTACCCGCGCGCCGCGCCATGCACTTGTGCCGCTGAAAGCATCACTTGGCGAGTTGACCCAGCCGGTCTACGGACACGACTCGGTGGCCGATATCGACCACGACCTCACCAGCAACGCCGTGAAAAACGGCACGCCGATTGGCGAGCGAATCATCGTGACCGGACGGGTGCTTGATGACGCCGGCCGCCCGGTGCGCGACACCCTGGTCGAGATCTGGCAGGCCAATGCCGCCGGCCGTTATGTCCATCGAACCGACCAGCACGATGCGCCGCTCGATCCGAACTTCCTGGGCGCAGGCCGCACCCTGACCGATTCGCAAGGGCGCTATCGCTTTGTCACCATCAAGCCGGGTGCCTATCCCTGGGGCAATCACCCCAATGCCTGGCGCCCGAACCATATTCATTTCTCGCTGTTCGGTGCGCATTTCGCCAGTCGTCTGGTGACGCAGATGTATTTCCCTGGCGATCCGCTGCTCGATCTCGACCCGATCTATCAGTGCACCCCGCAAGGCATACGGGAGCGCCTTGTTGCCGATTTTTCGCTCGATCACACCGAGCCCGGCACCGCGCTGGGCTTCGTGTTCGATATCGTGCTGCGCGGTGCGCAGGCCACACCGATGGAGGGCCGGCCATGAGGCGCGCAGGTCAGACCCCGTCCCAGACGGTCGGGCCATTTTTTGCCTATGGCCTTGTGCCGCAGCAATACGGCTATGAACTGTCGAGTGTCTTCGGTGCGGTGCTGGTGCGGCCCGACACGCCCGGGCTGGCGATCCGGCTGAGCGGCCAGATCTTCGATGGCAACAATGAAGCAATCGGCGATGCGCTGATCGAGATCAGGCAGGCTGATTCGCAGGGTGCTTATCCCGCCAGCCCGGCCGATGTGCAGGCCACCGGCTTTACCGGTTTCGGACGTTGCGGAACCGGTACCTTGCCCGGCAATGCCTACGAATTTCGCACGGTCAAGCCGGGCGCCACCGCTGACGGGCAGGCGCCGCATATCGATGTGATCGTCAGCATGCGCGGTCTGCTCAGCCATGTGTTCACACGGATCTATTTCAGCGACGAAACCTCAGCCAATGCCCGCGACCCGGCGCTCCAGTCGGTGAGTGCAGAGCGCCGTTCAACCCTGATTGCACAGCGCATCGACGAAGCCGGCGGCGTCACCTACCGCTTCGACATCCGCATGCAGGGCGATCTCGAAACCGTGTTCTTCGATGTCTGAGCTCATCAGGCGTACGCAGGTCGCCATCATCGGCGGCGGACCGGCCGGTCTGCTGCTTGGGCAGTTGCTGCATCGGGCCGGCATCGATGCGGTGATTCTCGAGCGCCAGAGCGCCGACCATGTGTTGAGCCGAATCCGTGCCGGTGTGCTCGAACCCGGCACGGTCGAGTTGCTCGATCAGGCCGGCGTCGGCGAAAGGCTGCATGCCGAAGGGCTGTCTCACGGCGGTTTCGAACTGGCATTTGACGGCATGCGCCATCGCATCGACCTGCAGGCCCTCACCGGCCATCAGGTCACCGTCTATGGCCAGACCGAAGTCACCCGCGATCTGATGGATGCCCGCTCCCGCGCGGGGCTGCCGACGGTTTACCTGGTAAGCGATGTCAGGCTCGAGGGGCTTGAGAGCGATACGCCGATCGTGCGTTATGTCAGTGACGGTCAGTCGCATGCACTGCGCTGCGACTATGTCGCTGGCTGCGACGGCTTTCATGGCGTGTCGCGCGCGAGCATTCCGGCATCGGTGCTGCGCAGCTTCGAGCGGGTTTATCCCTTCGGCTGGCTCGGTGTGCTGTGCGACACGCCGCCGGTCTCGCACGAACTCATCTATGCCAATCATCCGCGCGGCTTTGCCTTGTGCAGCATGCGCTCGGTCACCCGCAGCCGCTACTACGTGCAGTGCGATCTCGATGAAAAGCTCGCCGAATGGCCGGATGATCGATTCTTCGATGAGCTGCGCAGCCGTCTCGATCCGCCTGCGGCCGCGGCACTGGTCACCGGCCCCTCGATCGAAAAGAGCATCGCGCCCTTGCGCAGTTTCGTGTGTGAGCCGATGCGCCATGGCGCGCTGTTTCTTGCCGGCGACGCAGCCCATATCGTTCCGCCCACCGGCGCCAAGGGTCTGAATCTGGCGGCCGCAGACGTCAGGCTGCTGGCGCGCGGACTGATCGAACGCTATCGACATGGCAGCACGGCCGGCATCGATGACTATTCGCGCCGCTGCCTTGAGCGCGTCTGGAAGGCGGTGCGGTTTTCATGGTGGATGACCACGCTGATGCATCGCTTTCCTGACAGCGGCGGATTCGGTCAGCGGGTCCAGGAAGCCGAACTCGATTACCTGGTCAAGTCCGCTGCTGCCTCCGCCGCACTGGCCGAAAATTACGTCGGCCTGCCTTTCGAGGATTAAGGGCAGGATTGAGTGCAGATCAGCCTGGCGTCATCGCGCCGCCCGCTGTTACTCGCCGATGAACTTTGCAGGACGCTTTTCAAGAAACGCGGTCACGCCTTCGCGATGGTCCTTGGTGCGAACCGCCTGACCCTGCAGCATGGCCTCGATTTCGAGCTGATCGCCCAGTCCATTGCCCTGGCTGGCGGCCAGCGCCTGCTTGATCATGTCGTAGGCACGGGTCGGCATCTTCGCAAGCCATTCGGCACTCTTGCGGGCCTCGCTCAACAGCGCAGCATCCGCATGAACTTTCCAGACCAGCCCGTATTGCAGGGCGTCAGCCGCGCTGATCTTGTCGGCCATCATGATGAGTGCCCGTGCCCGCACATCGCCCACCATGCGAGGCAGAAACCAGGTGCTGCCGCAATCGGGCACCAGACCGATCTTGGTGAAGGCCTGCAAGAATGAGGCCGATTCGCCGGCCAGCACGATGTCGCAGGCCAGCGCAATGCTCATGCCGGCGCCCGCGGCGACGCCATTGACCGCCCCCACGATCGGCTTGGGAAACTGGCGCATGGCCAGAATGATCGGATGATATTTCTCGCGCAGGCTCTGTTCCACGTCGGATTTGCCGCGTTCAGAGCCGGTCTGACCGAGATCGGCGCCGGCACAAAAGCCGCGACCGGCACCGGTCAGCAACACTGCGCGCACCGAGGCATCGGCCTTGGCCGCTGCAAGCGCATCGCGAAGATCGGCCAGCAGCGCCATGTTCAGCGAATTGAGGACCTCAGGGCGGTTGAGGGTGATCGTCATGACGCCCTGATCGACGGCGTGCAGCACGGCTTTTTCTGACATGGCAGGTCTCCTTGAGGGTGATGTTTGATGGGGTGTTCAGCTGACTGCAGGACATCGACCCGCATCACCGGGCCTGAGTGTGCAAGAACGTCGGTCGGTTTATCGGCCTTTGAAGACCGGCGGGCGCTTTTCCATGAAGGCATTGACACCTTCGCGATGATCTTCGGTTCGAACGGCTTGCCCCTGCAGGTGAGCTTCAAGCTCCAGTTGCCCGGCCAGACCGTTCGATGAGCTTGCTGCGAGCGCCTGCTTGACCAGGTCATAGGCGCGGGTCGGCATGGTGGCCAGACGTGCCGCATACGCACGCGCTTCACTCATCAGCGCATCGTCGGCAATCACCTTCCAGACCAGCCCATACTGCAGGGCGTCGCGGGCGGAGATTTTGTCGGCCATCATGATCAGAGCCCGTGCCCGCACATCGCCCACCATGCGCGGCAGGAACCAGGTGCTGCCGCAGTCAGGAACCAGGCCGATCCTGGTGAAGGCCTGCAGGAAGGTGGCCGACTCACCCGCCAGCACGATGTCGCAGGCCAGCGCCAGACTCATGCCGCCACCGGCCGCCGTGCCGTTGATCGCGCCCACGATCGGCTTGGGAAACTGCCGCATCATCAGAATGATCGGGTGATAGCGGTTGCGCATCATTTCCTGCACATCGCTGCCGGTGCGCATCGAATTCGTCGTCAGATCGGCGCCGGCACAAAATCCCCGCCCGGCACCGGTCAGCAGCACGGCGCGCACGGTGTCGTCGTGTTTGGCCGCGGCGAAGGCCGCGCCAAGCTGTGCCAGCAGATCGGCATTCATCGCATTGAGGACCGTCGGCCGATTGAGGGTGATGGTCATGATCCCGTCGGCAATGCTCGACAGGACAGCGGCTTCGCTCATGGGGGTGTCTCCTTGTCTTGTTATTGCGACGCGATCGATCACGCGCCGCGGATCAGCTCTGCCTTGGCATGATGCCCATCGTCTTGGCAATGATGCCCATCATCACCTCATCGGCGCCGCCACCGATCGAGCCCAAGCGGGTATCTCGCCAGAAGCGGTTGACGCTGGTTTCTTCGATATAGCCCATGCCGCCCCAGAACTGCACGCACCAGTCGGCCACTTCACGGGCCACGCGTGCGCCCTTGAGTTTGACCATCGAGGCGAGCTGCGTGACGTCATTGCCAGCGACATACAGACCGACCGCCTTGTGAAACAGCGCACCGACTGCCTCGACCTCGGTCTGCAGTTCGGCAAGCTTGTAGTAAATGTACTGATTGTCGAGCAGGGGCTTGCCGAAGGCCTTGCGCTCGCGCAGATAATCGATGGTTTCCTGAATGATGAACTGGCTCTTTTGCCAGCCTGCGCCGGCCCACAGCCGCTCTTCCTGGAACTGCTGCATCTGGTAGGCAAAGCCCATCCCTTCCTCGCCGATGCGATAGCGCTGCGGCACCCGAACGCCGTCGAAATGAAGTTGCGCGGTGTCAGACGCATTCATGCCGGCTTTTTTGAGTTTGCGCGCGACTTCAACGCCTCTGCTTTTCATCGGCACGCAGATCAGGGTCTTGTTGCGGTGGTGCGAGCCTTCCGAGGTATTGGCCAGCAGGCAGATCCAGTCGGCCTGAGTGCCATTGGTCGTCCACATCTTGCCGCCATCGATGATGTAGTCGTCGCCATCCTTGCGGGCAATCGTCCTGATCGATGCCACATCCGACCCCGCGCCGACTTCTGACACGCCGAGACAGGCGACATACTCGCCGCTGATCGAGGGCTCCAGAAATTCGCGTTTGACCTCGTCTGACCCATGCTTTGCAAGAGCAGGCGTGGCCATATCGGTTTGCACGCCGATGGCCATCGGGATAGCGCCGCAGTCGACATGTGAGAGCGCCTCGGCAAAGGCGGCGGCATACGAGTAGTCGAGCCCCATGCCGCCGTTGGCGACCGGCTTGTTCACGCCAAGAAAGCCGAGCTTGGCCATTTTTCTGAAAAGCTCGTGGGCCGGAAAGATCTCGGCTTTCTCCCACTCGTCGACATGCGGATTGACCTCGGCATCGATGAACTTTTTCAGCGAGTCTTGCAACTGGACATGGTCGGGTCCATAAAGCGCGCCGGTGTGCGTCCGGGTTGTGGTCGCGTTTGCAGCATTCATTGCGTTGTCCTTGTCGGTCTTGTCGTTCCGGGCGCGGTCGAAATCGTCATCTCGTTATTGTCATCTGACCCCGATTTGATACCAATGGTTTTTGCCGGTGCGGCGTCGGCTTTGGATGGGGTATTTTTTCTGGAGAATGGCATTCTTCAGGGAGAGTAAGTCTATCAACATCAGGAGACACCGCACCATGAGCATGATGAAAGACAAGGTTGTGATCGTGACCGGCTCGGGCCGGGGCATCGGGCGCGATATCGCACTCGCCATGGCAGCCGCCGGCGCCAAGGTGGTGGTCAATGATCCGGGCGTCGGCGCCGATGGTCTGGGTCACGATGACGGCCCTGCTGCGCAGGTAGTCGAAGAAATCCGCAAAGCCGGCGGCACCGCAGTCGCCAATACCGACAGCGTGGCCGAATGGGAATCAGCCAACCGCATCGTCAAGACCGCGGTCGACGCCTACGGCACCGTCCACGCGGTGGTCAACAATGCCGGCATCCTGCGTGATCGAATCTTTCACAACATGTCGGTCGAGGAGTGGAAGGCGGTCATCGACGTCCACCTCAACGGTTCCTTCTACATGGCCAAGTCGGTGGCGGCGATCTTCAAGAGCGAAGAGCGTGGCGCTTTCGTGCACATGACCTCGACCTCGGGTCTGATCGGCAACTTCGGCCAGGCCAACTACGCTGCCGCCAAACTCGGCATCGTTGGTCTGTCCAAGTCGATCGCCCTCGACATGCAGCGCTACAACGTGCGCTCCAACTGCATCTCGCCCTTTGCCTGGAGCCGGCTGATCGGCACGATCCCGTCAGACACGCCGGAGCAGCAGGCGCGCCTGGCTCGCATGCAGGTCATGGAGACCGCCAAGATTGCGCCGCTCGCGGTCTATCTGTGCAGCGATCAGGCCAAGGCGG